>JAEPNS010000441.1:0-1944 GCA_017643325.1 Alphaproteobacteria bacterium
CCAGTGCAGAACAGGTCGACGGGCTCATCGACCCCCAAACGACCGAGTAGATCACCGAAGACCGCGGCCACATCCCCGTTCACATAGTTCGCGGCGTCTCGTGCATATGCGAGGCGGCTGGCGGGTCCATCGTGCTCGAGCGGCAGCAGGACGTCGCCGACCTGCTGCAGGAGTTCGGCATCGCGAGCAAACCAGCCGCAGGTGTCGAACGCCGGCGCCATCGGCACGCACCCGACCAGCGGGATGCGCCCGTGGGACGGCCGGATACCGTAGATTCCGCAGAAAGACGCTGGGACGCGGATACTCCCGCCGGTGTCGGTCCCGATCGCAAAGTCGACCGCCCCGCCCGCCACGGCGGAAACCGAGCCGCTCGACGAGCCGCCCGGCACACGGTCCGGAAAGACGGGATTCAGAGGCGTACCGTAGTGGATGTTCTCGCCGAACATGCCGCAGGCAAGATCGTCGGTGATGGTCTTGCCGACGAGGTCCGCGCCGGCATCGAGCAGCTGCAGGATGGCGGTCGCCGTCGAATCCGCAGGTTCGGCATGGCTGTCACGCCAGTCCGGATTTCCTGCACCGGTGACATGACCGACCACGTCGTAGAGATCCTTCGCTGCGAAAGTCAGGCCCGCCAGCGGCCCCTGCCCGGCGCCGCGCACACGCACGTCCGTGTCCGGGACAAAGCACCCGAGTGTGGCGGCGTCGCCCATCATGGGTTCATGGATTCCCGCGGATGCGAATAAGTCCCCATGAAGCCGTCGACGAGGCCGGTCGCGGAATCCCAGTTGAAGTTGCGGAAGTTGTGGCCGTTCAGAACGAACTGCGCCCCCGAATAGAACTTCTCGTACTGCAGGTGCCGCGACCCGAACTCCGAGCCGATGGCGTCCCAGACGAGCTTGAAGAACTTGATGCGCTCGATCGAGTTCACGGCCGGCGACATCTGGCTGCGCTGGAGCAGCGACCAGGTCTCCTCGTCTTCGAGGTCGGCGATGGAGGACGGCAGCATGATGACGCCGCCGCCACACATGTCTCGGATGGTGTCGACGATCTCAGGATACATGAGCTGCGCGGTCGCCTGTGCAGCGCAGAGCATCTCGTTGTTGGGGATGTAGTAGCCGTTGTGTTCGCTCCCGCGCACCTCCATGCCGGCAACAACCCCGTCCAACAGCGAGACCTTTGCCGCGAGCGCGCCCAGCGTGTCCTTCACTTGCGGAAATGCGATCGTCCCGTTCACGTCTGCGACCTTGCGCGCCAGTCCGAGCAGGAACCGGATCTTCACGGTGAAGCGCACGATGCACTGGTAGTTCTGATAGACGTGCGCAGGCGTCTGGTAGAACTGGGCGGCAAGCGCGGACGGGCTGTCGAGGACGAAAACCCGTGACCAGGGAATCGGCGTGTCCTCGAAAAGAACGACGGCGTCGTTCTCGTCGAAATTATAGGACAGCGGATAGTCGAACTCCGATGCCGCATGCGCCTCATAGGAGCGGCGTGAGAGCATCTTGATGCCGGGCGCGTTAAGGGGAATTGCCGCGGTGAACGCGAAGTCGGTGTCGTCCTCGCCCAGAGGCTGGATGCAGGAGATCAGCAGCTCGTTGGCAACGACGGCGGACGTGCCCAGCATCTTTGCGCCGCGAATGACGATTCCGTCGGCGTTCCGGTCGATGACCTGCGCGACCAGGTCTCGCTGTGGCTGTCCGCCGGCCGTTTTCGAACGGTCCGCTTGCGGATTGATGATCGTGTAGGTGAGGAAAAGATCGTTGTCTCGCGCATAGTGGAAATAGTCAGCAAAGGCTTCTGCGCGTGCGCCTTCCTGCTGCGCCAGCACATCGAGACCCATGTACACGCCCGACAGCGTCGAGGCGACATGGTCGGGCGAGCGCCCCATCATCCCGCAGGTGCTCCGGGCGATTGTCTCCAGCACCTCGCGGCGCGCAACCAGTTCCT
>JAEPNS010000441.1:1954-2203 GCA_017643325.1 Alphaproteobacteria bacterium
ATGTGGTCGGCAATTGCCATGCCAGGCCGGTCAGCTTGCCGGACCCGGCTGGCCTGAACATCATCGTCTCGATCTTGTCGGGTTCGCGCTGCAGGTCGTAGTAACGGGCAGACGTGCGCGCAATCTGCCGGAATGCGTCGCTGGTCGTCACGTCGTCAACATGCTTCCCGTCAAGCAGGATCATCCGGCCGTCTCTCAGGGAATCCAGATGCGCCGCACCCGTCCGGGCGACCTCTGCGCCGCTCCGGG
>JAEPNS010000442.1 GCA_017643325.1 Alphaproteobacteria bacterium
GTGTCGGCGATGCAGCCCGAGGAACGCGCTCTCATCGTCGAGTGGTACACCGGCGCGAAGGCTCTCAACTGAGTTGTGCGATGCTGCAACGCCTTTAACTCGCAGTACGAGCGTTAAACATTCATTCATTCCACCGATACAAGAATTCGTTTCGCAACTAATGCGGGTGCACATTGCGAGTGCTCACGTTTGAGGTGAGGCGATGGCGAAGTATCTGGTATTTCGGTTTCCCGAGCGGGTCGTTCTTCAACACAGCTTCTTTTCCAAGTTTCCCGACGCCCTGTTCCTGCGTGACGAAGAAAGCGGCGTCCCCGTGCTCATGTTCGAGCTCGGCGAACAGAAGGTGCGCCTGCCGTTCGAAGGCTTCAAACGGGAGTTCGGACTCGCCGAGTGGGCGGCCGACGCCGTGATGCTGAACACGATTGCGATTTCGCTGAACTACGTCACGGCGCTCAAGATCGGCGACGACGTGCCGATGGAGGTTCTGACCGGAAATCCGTCTTGGACGCCGGACGCACTCCAGATTGCCGAGGCCCGCAAGCGTGTGACGGCGGAACTGGTCGGCTGGAATCTCGAACAGGAAGTCCCGCGCGATGATCCCGCCCAGCTGCGCCAGTTCGGGGAACGCTACGTCAATGGTGAGACGATCCGGTTTGCGCTGCTCCGGCTGTCCGCACACCTTGGCTATCGCGCCGACGGTGCCTCGCAGCTGTCCAAGACGATGAACGACCTGTGCGAGGAGTTCTCCTATATCGAGGCCCTGCGCGAGCGGGCGGCCGGTGTCGCCGGAATTTCGCGGAAGGTCGCCGCGATGAAAGGCGCATTTTCCCATCACGCGGGCATCATGGCCGACCTTCATCCTGTCTCGCAGATGATTGCGACGCCCGTGGGGCAGTTCCGGGAGATGTTGCGAGAGATGGACGGGTGCCTGTCAAACATCGCGAGCGTGTTCTCGGATTTCGAGGCCACCAAGAGATACGTCCGCGAAAAGCGCGACGGACTTGCACAGCGGCTGGCGCCGTGGGACGCGCTGCATTCGACCTGGGACCAGCTTTCGCCGCGTGGTGCCGACCCGTTCTCGATCGTTCCTCCGCTGCGTGACCTCTACAGGTTCCTTGCGCCGAGATACATGCCGGTGGACGAGTGGACGCTGTTGCTGTCGCGCGGGACTGAGGAGGAACAGCGAAAACCCTATGGCGCTGTCAAAACGTGGTACGAGCGCGAACCGAGTGTTGCCTGAGCGCATTGTGGTCGAGCGGCGCGGCCTTTAGGTTCCCTCCGCAAGACCGGAGGAATGCGCCATGGCCGCAACGATTGAAGCCCGCCTCGAGGAACTCGGCATCGAGCTACCCGATCCGTCGGGCCCGAAGGTTGCCAAGATCCTGCCGACCATGATTGTCGACCGGCTCCTGTTTGTCTCGGGCATGACCCCGCAATGGAACGGCGAGCTGCGGTTTATCGGCAAGGTTGGTCGTGAATTCACGCTGGAAGAAGGGCAGGAGGCGGCCCGCCTTTGCACCCTGAACGTCCTGACGCAGGCCCGCGCGGCGCTGGCCGGCGACCTCGACAGGATCCTGCGCGTCGTCAACGTCAAGGGCTATGTCAACGCGACGCCGGACTTTACGGCGATCCCCGACGTCGTGAACGGGGCATCGGAGCTTCTGATCGAGATTTTCGGCGACGCCGGCATGCACACGCGCACCGCGATGGGGAACGTCGTGATGCCTTTCGATGTGGCCCTCGAGGTCGAGGCGATCTTCGAACTGCGGTAGGGAATGCGCGCTAGAAGCGCGGCGGCAATCCGCGCTCGGCGTCTGCCGACACCATCCGGATGGTCGCCATGCGCTGTTGTGCCACGGCAGCCGAACGCCACCCTTCGGCGATGCGCAGGAGCATGCGCTCGACCTGGCGCGCGAGATCCTCGACCTGGGCGTCGTCCGGTGTCATCTCGACGAATGCGGCGGTGTTGACGGGAACATTAGGTGGGTGTCCGGTGTTCTTCTCTCTGCGTGGTAGGGTTGCGTCCATCCATGAAAAATTCGTTAACGGGACGGGCAGGACGGCACATGGTCTGTGGAAAACGGGCGGGCTCCATTCGGTTCTGCGGTGCGCTGGCCGCCGCGGCAGTTTTTGCGTCGGTGCCGGCGTCGGCGGACGAAATCGTCCTGCTGCGCGCCGCACT
>JAEPNS010000443.1 GCA_017643325.1 Alphaproteobacteria bacterium
GGCCGGCAAGGCCGGGACCGGACTGCCCAACAGTTGGCCGACTTGTGTCGCCTATGCCTGCCGAAAAGGCAGTGGTGCGTACCGGACCCCGGTTTTGCGGGCCGCACGCATGGCACGGAACTTGTAAAACCCCAGGCGGACAACCTGATGCCCGAAGGCGGCGAGGCGACGATATGAAACCGACACGATACTGGCAGGACATGACGACCGAGGAGTTCGGCGAACTCGATCCCGGGACAATCGCCATCCTGCCCGTCGCGGCGATCGAACAGCACGGGCCGCACCTCCCGGTGTACGTGGATGCCTGCGTCAACGCCGGCGTCATCGCACGCGCGCTCGAACTGCTGCCCGAGCGCCTCCCGGTCACGGTGCTGCCGGCGATGCCCGTCGGAAAGAGCAACGAGCACCTCGCCTTCCCCGGCACGCTGACGCTCAGTGCGGAAACGCTGATACGCCTGTGGACCGAGATCGGGGAATCCGTGGCACGCGCCGGGGTCCGCAAGCTGGTGCTGTTCAACTCCCACGGCGGCCAGCCGCAGGTCATGGACATCGTCGCGCGCGACCTGCGGGTGCGGCTGGAGATGTTCGTCGTCACGGCCAGCAGCTACAGCCTCGCCGGACCCGGCGGAGATTTCGACGAACAGGAGATCCGACACGGAATCCACGGCGGCGCGATCGAGACATCGATGATGATGCACCTGCGCCCCGATCTCGTGAAGACGGACAAGGCGGACAACTTCGTCCCGGCCTCGGTGGCGATGGAGGCCGAATACGACCACCTGCGGCCCGAGGGGGGGATCGGGTTCGGCTGGCAGGCACAGGACATCCACCCATCGGGGGCCGTGGGGAATGCACGCGATGCGGATGCCGAGCGCGGGAAACGGCTCGTCGAAAACGCTGCGACGGGCCTGGTTGCGCTGCTCGAGGAGGTCGACCGCTATCCGCTGGAAAACGTCAGGGCGCGACCGTCCTGACCCTCCGGCCTACATGCCGATCCGGCGCATGACCGCAAGATCCTCGACATCCACCTCGACACGCTCGCCGTCGTGGATAAGCTCCGCGAACTCCTCGTTCGGGACCATCACCGTGAGCGTGTAAAGCTTGCCCGTGCCGGTATTCTCGACGACATGCTCCGCACCGGGCGGCACAACGATGGAATCCCCGGGTCCGAGCGAGACCGTCTCGCCGTCGCAGGTGGCTTTGCCCTCGCCCGACAGGACGTAGAACATCTCGTGCGCGACCGCGTGGCTGTTGGGCGGCGTCTTGCCGCCGACACTGTAGACTTCGACGATCGCGGTGAAGGCGATCCCGTCGGCCTTGTCGGCCACCGGGTCGGCGATGCAGATCATGTAGTTGGTGTCGTCCGGGCTGATCCGGTACGCCTTGTAGTCGCCGCTGCGGCGGTGGATCAGGCTCATGCGGATGCCTCCAGTCCGGTGAGAAACGCATCCGAATCCGCGACGAACCCGAAGATCTGTTTCACGTTGTAGATCGTCGCGTCCATGCAGAAGTCGGGCGACGTGGTCGCGGTGCAGTCCTCCAGCAGGACGCAGTCGTAGCCGAGGAAATTGGCGTCCTGCAGCGTGCACAGGACACACTGGTCCGCGTTCACGCCCGAGAACAGGACCGTCTGGACGCCGAGGTTGCGCAGGATGCTGTCGAGCGGCGTGTCCCAGAACCCGCTCATGCGAAACTTGTCGACACGGATATCACCGGGCTCGATTTCCAGCTCGTCCACCACGGCCGCCGCCCAGGAATCCTTTTCCAGGACCGGCGCACCGTTGGCGGGCAGCGGATCGCCGAGCCCGACCCCTTCCCCGTCGGGCTTGTAGACATGGATCAGTGACGGGCTCAGGTTCAGACGGTCGGGACGGTTTCCCCAGTTGAGCCAGATGATCGGGACATCCGCCGCGCGCAAGGCCGGCACGAGGCGCAGCAACGGCGTGATCGGCTTGCGCGCCGGGGACACATCCACCCCGATATGCGCAAGCCATCCGTCGGGGTGACAGAAGTCGTTCTGCATGTCGACGACGATGAGCGCAGTGCGGGCCAGGTCGATGCGGACATTCTGGGGCGCGGCCGCGAACGAGACCGGCCGCGGTTGCACGTCTCCCCGCACAAGGTCAACGTCTTCAGCCGTCACGCGCCAGCGGTTATTCGGGGCACTCCCAAGAG
>JAEPNS010000444.1 GCA_017643325.1 Alphaproteobacteria bacterium
GTCGGAGGGTCCTCTGGCGGGCTCGGGCCGCTTGTTTTGTCTTCCGAACTAGATAGTCGGCGGGCAGGTCGGTGGCAAGCGGGCGGGTTTTCAAAACAGTTTCAACCCGTTGCAGCGCCGAGGCGTTCGGCCATCCAGTCGGCCATCAGCGGGCGCACCAGCGCCGGCATGTTGTCGCAGCAATGGTTGCCGGCCTCGAACACGACGAGTTCCGCGTGGGGCGCTTCACGTGCCATCCGCTCCGCTTCGGCGAGCGGACAGATCTCGTCGCCGTCGCTGTGCACCACGAGGAGCGGGCAGGCGATATTCGCCGCGATGCCGACGAGCGAGAAATCGCCCGCCTTCTCGCGCGCAGCCGCGCGGCTGTCGGCACCGAACGCGAACTGCAGGATGTCGAGGAGCACGTCAGACGATATGTCCCAGAATCCCTGCAGGTCGAAATATCCGCCCAGTGCGATCGCGGCCTGGATGCGCCGGTCGTGGGCAGAGACGCGGGGGGCGGCATACCCGCCCATGCTGCGGCCCCAGATCCCGAACCGGTCCGCATCAATCTCCGGGCGTTCCGCCAGCACGTCGAGCACGGCGCCCACGGGCGCTTCGAAATCGCCGCGGAGTTTCATGTCGCGCCAGGTCATGCCCTGACCCGGTCCGTCATACGCGCACGTCGCCATGCCGCGTTTTAGGAACTCGTTCTCGAGCGTGAAGAACTCCTCCTTGGTCGAGTCCGCGCCCGCGTTCAGGAGGACGCACGGATAGGGCCCGTCCCCGCCGTCGGGAAGGCGCAGGTTGCCCGGGAACACAATGTCCTCGAAAGGGATCTCGATCCGCTCGGTCGGTGGACGAAGGTGCGGCATCGCCTTCAGGTAGGCCTCGCGCTGGAGCGTCTGGACGCGGAATTTCTCATCCGGGTCCTCGACATTGCCCGACTGTCCGGTGTGGAACGAGATCGCGGCGCGGAAGAAGGCCTCGCCCGCCGTCACCGTTTTGCCCGCTTTCAGGGCTTCGTCGCCCCGCGCCTCGTGACGTGCGCCTACGGCCTCCCAGCCGCGCGACCAGTCGGCGACCTCCTGCATGCCGGAGATCACCTGCATGGCGTCGTTATAGTCGACGCCGGAGCCGATGAGGCGCGGCAGGCGCCCGATCAGGTGCTCGCGCGTCTGGTCGTCGGTCATGTCAGAATGTCACGACGGAGCGGATCGACTCGCCCTTGTGCATCAGTTCGAAGGCGTTGTTGATGTCGTCGAGCGGCATCACATGGGTGATCAGGTCGTCGATGTTGATCTTCCCGTCCATATACCAGTCGACGATCTTCGGCACGTCGGTGCGGCCCTTGGCGCCGCCGAAAGCCGTGCCCTGCCAGATGCGGCCCGTCACCAGCTGGAACGGCCGGGTGGCGATCTCCGCGCCGGCGGGCGCGACGCCGATGATGGTCGACTTGCCCCAGCCCTTGTGACAGCACTCCAGCGCCTGGCGCATCACCTCGACGTTGCCGATGCACTCGAAGGAATGGTCTGCGCCGCCGTTGGTCAGGTCGACCAGGTACGGCACCAGGTCGCCTTCGACCTCGTTCGGATTGACGAAATGGGTCATGCCGAACTGCTCGGCGATCGCCTTGCGTCCGGGGTTCAGATCGACGCCGACGATCATGTTCGCGCCGACCATGCGCGCGCCCTGGATCACGTTGAGACCGATCCCGCCGAGGCCGAACACTACGACGTTGTCGCCCGGCTCGACCTTCGCCGTGTTGATCACCGCGCCGATGCCCGTGGTGACGCCACAGCCGATGTAGCAGATCTTCTCGAACGGGGCGTCCTCGCGCACCTTGGCAAGCGCGATTTCCGGCAGCACCGTGTGGTTGGAGAAGGTCGACGTGCCCATGTAGTGGAACAGCTTGTCGCCGTTGAGTGAGAACCGGGAGCTGCCGTCGGGCATCACGCCCTGGCCCTGGGTCTCGCGGATTGCCTGGCACAGGTTGGTGCGCCCGGAGGTGCAGTATTCGCACTCGCGACACTCGGGCGTGTAGAGCGGGATCACGTGATCCCCCGGCTTGAGCGTCGTTACGCCTGGACCGACTTCCACCACGACACCGGCCCCTTCATGGCCAAGGATTGCCGGAAACAGGCCCTCGGGGTCGGCGCCCGACAAGGTGAACTCATCTGTA
>JAEPNS010000445.1 GCA_017643325.1 Alphaproteobacteria bacterium
TTTCGGGTCCGCGAGGCGGCGGATCCGGATGCCTGGAGTGACTGGCTCGAACTTGAGGTGCTGCCGTGATGGTGCGTGTGCCGTTGCTTTTCTGGCTTGCGGCTGCCCTTTTCGTGTCGTCGCTCGCCGTATTCGGGACGGCGCTTGTGCGATCGCCGGTGATCGACGATGTGCTGGCGCAGGAACGGATTGTCCTCAACAAGCATGCCCGCCGGGACAGGGTCGACATCGCGCGCGAACAGGCTTTGGCCGATGCCTACTGGGTGCGCAATCCGGATGTTGCGGCGAATGGTTTTTTCGGTCGCAACGGCGCTCTGGGCCCCTTCGGAGCGCGTGAGCACTACGACCGGCATGGACGCGAGGAGGGCCGGCGTTGGGGGCTTTAGTCGGACATGGCGCGGACCGGTCGGGCACGCAGCTGGCCGTGATGTTGCTCCTCGCGGTCGGTGCGGTTTCGGCGCTTATGCCGATCTTCGCATCGTTTCTACCGGTCGATCTGGGTGTATCTCCGCGTCATGAAACCATCACGATTGCGTTGCACATCGCCGCGTCCATCTGCTGTGTCGGCTTGGCGCTCGCGTTTCTGGTCATGCGCACAGAGGTCGTCCGCGCTCTTGCTCATCCCATGGTTCTCGCGGCCTTCTTCGTCGCATTCTGGACCGTGCTGCTGGCGCCGTTTTCGGACTACCCATGGTTGTCGCTTGTCGGGGCGAGCGATTTCGGCGAAGGCGCGATTCGGTACGCCAGCCTGGGCGTGTTTTTTGCGACCGCGCAGCTCCTGTTTCACGATCGTTTCTTCCGACCATTTCTGTGTCTCGCTCTGGCTTGCATTTCGTTTCTCGCGCCTCTGATCATGCGCGTATGGGCCAATGACTTCTTCGTCAGCCTCGACCAGGTCGGCTACTTCGCGATTCCTGCGGCGGTCGGCGCATGGATGTTTCTCGAAGGGCAAGACCGGCTCGTTCGCTGCGGTGCCGCCGGCATCGCAGCTCTGCCGGCTTTTGCCGTTTCGAGCAATCAGTCCATTCTCGCGATGGTGGCGCTCCTGGCGTTCCCCGGGGCCGTTCTGGCTGCGGCTCTTCTTCGCAGTAATGCTGATCGAACGTCCAAGGTCCGGGTTGCCGCGATCGTCGCAGTGATTGCCGCGCCAGTGGTCGGGGTTATCGCCAAATGGCTGTTGCCACAGCTTGTCTCGCTTCCCTCCATTTGGTCCCGTCACCTGCTCGACAAGGTGATCTTCGCGGCCACAAAGGCAGATCCGTCGATCTATGCCATCGGGCAGGGCTGGGGACAGATTCCCATGACGGTCGATCGCCATATCCTCGCCGCCGGGAGTGTCATGTGGGACAACAGCTGGGATCTCACGCAACGCTTCGTCACCCATTCGCACAGCATCTACTCGGAGGCGCTGCTCGGCGCAGGTCTCCCGGCGGTCGTCGGTCTGCTCGTCATGCTCGCTGTACCGATCTGGGTCGTGTCGCGCGACATGTTGCCGACTGTGATCTTTGTCACGCTGGCTGTCGCCGGTATGGGCGCAGTTTCGGCCGAACTGCCGTCGACGGTCGGTGCAGTCGCGCTTGCGTTTGCGATCGCGTCGGCACGGACACGAGAGGGTGCCTGGCAGACCCCCTGCGGCGTTCCGGGACGCGGACTGGCATGGTCTCTCCCGGTCGTGACGGCGCTGTTCGTTTCTGCGGCCGGATGGCATTACACGACGGCGGATTCGATCCGCGAGCGTACCCACGACGTGCGTTTGCGTGGTGGGCTGAGCCCATTTGCCTGCGAGGTGCATCCCCGGACATCACCCTTCATCGACAATGACCTCGCCTTCGGGCTCGTGAGTGCCTATCGGCCCGTCTTCGAAAAGCTGGAGCAGCGGCAACCGGTGCCCGCTGACGAGTTAAACCTCGTATCCGCGTATCTCTGCACGGCCGAGAAACGATCGGAAAGCAAACGGTCACCGTCGCTTCACATTGCGCTGGAAACGTTCCGGACGGACCTTGCGCTCGGGACCCGGGACGAGCGCTATACCGCTCGCTTTCGTTGGGCCGTTGACGATTGGCCGTCAAAAATCGCTCGGGCGCTCAATGCCGCACCGGAGCGCATCGACATTCCCATCGGGTTTTTGGCGGACCAGGTCCGTCGCGGA
>JAEPNS010000446.1 GCA_017643325.1 Alphaproteobacteria bacterium
GGTAATTATAGCCAATTTCATCATGATCGAAGGCCCAGCGATGCGGGAGCTTCGCCGTCGTCGTCAGATGCTTCAGCCGTTTTGCCAGGGCTTCGTCGCTGGTCACCACCGCACCACCGCCGCCGGTGGTGATCGTCTTGTTGCCGTTGAAGGACAGCACGCCCGCCCGGCCGAAGCGGCCCGTATGCCGGTCGCCAATGTAGGAGCCGAGCGATTCCGCCGCGTCCTCGATCACCGTCAGGTCATAGGCCTGCGCGATGTCCAGAAGCGCATTCATGTCGGCGGGATGACCGTAGATGTGGACGGGTAAAAGCGCGCGTACCGATGCGCCGGTCTGTCGATTGACGGGCTCCCCGTCGCGCATCTCGAGACTGTTCTCGAGATATTTCGCGAGACGCACCGGGTCGATCCCGAAGCTCTCGCTTTCGCAATCCACGAAATGTGGCGTGGCGCCGCAATAGGACACCGCATTAGCGGTCGCGACGAACGTAAAGGACGGAAGCAGGACCTCGTCGCCCGGGCGGACGCCGCAGGCCAGCAGCGTCGCATGCAACGCGGCTGTGCCGTTGACCGTCGCGATGGCGTGGCGGGCACCGGTGGTTTCGGCGAGCATGTCCTCGAACCGGTCGACCCAGGCGCCGACCGACGACACCCACCCGCTGTCGAGGCAGTCCTTCACATACGCCCAGGCGTGACCGTCGATCTCCGGCGCGTGCAGCGGATGCCCTGATTGAACAGGCGCGAGCACGCCGGCGATCCGCTGCTCGATGTCGAGGACGGCCCGGACCGGTTCCAAGGGGGCGGCAGCGCCCGCCGTGTCAGACATTGTAGATATGCGCCTTGTATCCGGCGCGGTTCGAAGGGGCTGCGAACCAGTCGACGGTTTTCTCGAGCCCGCGGCGGAAACCCTCGAGACCGGCATGGGACGGCTGCCAGCCGATCACCTCAGCTGCCCTGCGGTTGTCGCACCAAAGCCGTTCGACTTCGGATGCATCGGGACGCAGGCGGGTGTCTTCGGTCTCGATCTCGATTTCCACATCCATAACTTCCGCGATGGTGCGTGCTGTGTCCCCGATCGAAATCTCGAAGTTGGTCCCGATATTCACGACATCGCCCTGCGCCGCATCCGTGCGTGCGGCAGCCAGGAAGCCGTCGACCGTATCGGCCACGAATGTGAAGTCGCGTGTGGGCGCCGTCGCGCCGAGGCGGATGCGGGCGGCGCCCGTTCGTCGGTCGTGTGCGGCGAGCTGGGTGATGATCGTGGGAATCACGGCGCGGGCAGACTGGCGCGGGCCGTAGGTGTTGAACGGGCGCACGACCGTGACAGGCGTGCCGAACGAGCGGCCGTAACTGAGCGCGATCTGGTCGGCCCCAACCTTGGTGGCCGCGTAGGGAGATTGCGGGTTCAGGGGGTGAGCCTCGTCGATCGGCACATACTGTGCGGTCCCGTAGACCTCGCTCGTCGATGTGTGCACCACGCGCATCACGCCGAGGTCAGTGGCCGCCTGCACCACGTTCAGCGTGCCGGTCACATTGGTGTCCACGTAGCTTTCCGGCGCCAGGTACGAATAGGGAATGCCGATCAGCGCCGCGAGATGGAAAACCGTCTCGCAGCCGCTGACGGCCTGGCGCACGGCATGGGAGTCGCGGATATCACCGGCGATGATCTCGACGGCACCGAGCACGTCGGCGGATGCGCTGTCGAGCCATCCCCAGGAGCCCCGGGAATCATACTCGACGAAGGCACGCACATCGGCGCCGTCGGCGACCAGGCGTTCGACAAGATGGGAGCCGATGAAACCGCCGGCTCCGGTAACAAGAACCTTCGACACGATGCCTCGCTGGGCTGTGGCCGCGCGGATGCGGCCGGACCCGGCGATGATCGGTGGTCATGGTTAAGGAAGTGGTAACGACGATCAAAGGCGAATCGTTCTAGATTTCGGGCGATCGGGGATGATGGGTATGAAGCTCAAGACACCACGTTTTTTTGAAACAACATTTGCCTCTTACACGGCGACCGAAAAAATCGGAGAGGGCGGCTGTGGGACAGTCTTTGCCGCCTATGATGCAGACGGGAATAGTTTCGCGATAAAGAACTTAGATGAAAATAAAGTGACGGAAGAACGAAGGAAAAGGTTCAA
>JAEPNS010000447.1 GCA_017643325.1 Alphaproteobacteria bacterium
CTTGCCGCCTACGGCGCGGGCTCCGGAATCGCGCCGGACTGGACGGCTAGCAGCTTCCACGCGCCGCCCTCGCGGACATAGACCGCCAGCACACGGTTGTCGAGGAAGCGCGGATTTCCCCGGATGATGATGTCCGCCTTCATGTGGAAGAACACGAGCGCGATATCGCCGTGGATCTTGATCGTCCGGTCCTCGGCGTCGACCTTCTGGTAATCGAACGCGCCGGTGCCCACGCCGTCCAGGTACATGGCCTTGGTGTCCGCACCGCCGGTCGAATGCATGTAGGTCAGTTCCTCGTGCATGATCTCGTCGAGCGCGGCGGTATCGGCCGCGACCATCGCGGTCGCGCGGCGCTCCTCGAGCTGCAGGATGTCGTCTTCGGCGCTCATTCCGGTACTCCCTCGTTTGCCCTGTGGACAGGTTAGAACGCGGGCTGCTTTCGGGTCGAGAGCGGTGGTGCGCACCCATGGGGAATCGGCTAAGAAAACCCATGACCACGTCGCTGCCGATCTCCGAAAAAATCCTCATCATCGACTTCGGCTCGCAGGTGACCCAGCTCATCGCGCGCCGGGTGCGCGAGGCGGGCGTCTACAGCGAGATCATCCCCTGTTTCCGCGTCGATCCGGCGCTGCTCGACGACTTCGACCCGAAGGCGATCATCCTGTCGGGCGGCCCGGCCAGCGTGATGGCCGAGGGCGCGCCGACCGTCGATCCCGCCGTGTTCGCGCGCGGCGTACCGGTGCTGGGCATCTGCTACGGCCAGCAGCTCATGTGCCACATGCTGGGCGGGACGGTGGAGGACTCCGACCACCAGGAATTCGGCCGCGCGGCGCTGGACATCGCCGACGGCTGCGAGCTGTTCGAAGGCGTGTGGGCGCTCGGCGCGAAGCCGCAGGTCTGGATGTCCCACGGCGACCGGGTGACCGCGCTGCCCGACGGGTTCCGGGTGGTGGCGACGTCCGGCGGTGCACCCTTCGCCGCCACCGCCGACGAGACCCGGCACTTCTACGGCGTCCAGTTCCACCCGGAGGTGGTACACACGCCCGACGGGTCGCGGCTGCTGTCCAATTTCGTGCACAAGGTCGCCGGCTGCGCCGGCGACTGGACCATGGCCCACTTCCGCGCCGCGGAGATCGAGAAGATCCGCGAGCAGGTCGGCGACAAACGCGTCATCTGCGGCCTGTCCGGCGGCGTCGATTCCTCGGTCGCTGCCGTGCTCATCCACGAGGCAATCGGCGACCAGCTCACCTGCATCTTCGTCGACCACGGCCTCCTGCGCATGGGCGAGCGCGAGGAGGTCGATACCGTCTTCCGCGAGCGCTTCAACATCCCGCTGGTGGTGCGCGACGCGGCGGACATGTTCATCGACAAGCTGGAAGGCGTCGACGACCCGGAGCAGAAGCGCAAGATCATCGGCGGCACCTTCATCGACGTGTTCGAGGAGGAGGCGGCGAAGATCGGCGGCGCGGATTTCCTCGCCCAGGGCACGCTGTATCCCGACGTGATCGAGAGCGTCAGCCCCTTCGGCGGGCCCAGCGCGACCATCAAGTCGCACCACAATGTCGGCGGCCTGCCCGAGCGCATGAACATGGCGCTGGTCGAGCCGCTGCGCGAACTGTTCAAGGACGAGGTGCGCGACCTCGGCCGCGAGCTCGGCATCCCCGAGGAGATCGTCGGCCGCCACCCGTTCCCCGGCCCGGGCCTTGCGATCCGCGTGCCCGGCGGCATCGCGCGCGACAAGCTGGAAATCCTGCGCAAGGCCGACGCGATCTACCTCGACGAGATCCGCAAGGCCGGCCTCTACGACGAGATCTGGCAGGCCTTCGCCGTGCTGCTGCCGGTGCGCACCGTCGGCGTGATGGGCGACGCGCGCACCTACGACTATGTCTGCGGCCTGCGCGCGGTGACCTCGACCGACGGCATGACGGCCGACAGCTACCCCTTCGAGCACGCCTTCATCGCCGGCGTCGCCACGCGCATCATCAACGAGGTGCGCGGCATCAACCGGGTCGTCTACGACGTGACGTCGAAACCGGCCGGTACGATCGAGTGGGAGTAGAGTAGGCGGCCGACAGGCGGTCAGCCCGTCCCCGGCCATCACCGCGGTCCGAACACCGCGACCGCG
>JAEPNS010000448.1:0-251 GCA_017643325.1 Alphaproteobacteria bacterium
GGCGCCGGCGATTTTCACCACGTCCGCCTCATCGCGCGGTGTTACGACGACATCGCCTCGCATGTCGGCAAGCAGCGGTTTCAGAACCGGGCTGTACCAGTAGAAGTCGAGGGATTTTTTCTTCACACGCGTCGGGTCGGTCACCACGGGCACGTCGCCAACCGCGTCGATAAACCGCTCGATTTCGTCCGCGGTCAAATCCTTGGCCGGTGGGCGCTGGAACGGCCCCGTATCGTTTGCCGCGACGGACA
>JAEPNS010000448.1:261-1833 GCA_017643325.1 Alphaproteobacteria bacterium
CGTCGAGTTCGCGGTAGTCGGGAACGGTCGTATCGATCGCCTTGCCGTTGCGCAGCACGATACGGTCGAGCTGCGGCCGGCTGAGCAGTTCCGAGAAGCCGCGGCCCCGGTAGAGGACGAGGTCGGCCGGGGCTCCGGGGGCAATCACACCGTTGTTCGAAAGCCCCATGACGCTCGCGGGCGTCACGGTCGCGACCTTGGGCCAGTCAGCATAGGGACGGTCGAGGTGGGCGATGCGGGTGGCCTGGGTGAAGACCTCGTGCATGTCCAGGTCGCCGAAACCGTAGAACGGGTCGCGGGTATTGTCGGACGCCACGGCCACGGGAACCCCGCGTGCCTGGAACTCGTGCAGCAGCGTGACGCCACGGTTGCGCGGCGTTCGGCCTTCGCCACGGTCCTGCAGGTACATGTTGCACATCGGCAGGCTGACGATGGAGATGTTGGTTTCCGCGACCACGTCCAGCGTTGCCTCGACATAGTCCTCGTCCTGGACTGAGAACGCGCAGCAGTGACCGCAATTGACCTGGCCCTGGAAGTCGTGGCGCCGGGCGGCTTCCGCGATGGTCCGCAGCGTCGTCGCACGGGGGTCCAGCGTCTCGTCGACGTGGAAATCGAGGTCGAGGTTTCGTTCGGCCGCGAGGGTAAACACGAGGTCGATCAGTTCCTCGGCGTTGTCATGGATCGACGATACGGCTCCGAAGATGCCACCCGTGTCCGCGACGACATCGGCAATACCGGCGACGGATTTGCGGTCTTCGAAAAGCGGGAGATGGATCAGGCTGACCGCCTGCAGTTCGACCCGGCCGGCCCAGGCGTCGTGCACTTCGGCGAAGACCGGCCAGCTCAATTCCGGGTTCGGTGGAATGCTGTCGAGATGGGTGCGGATCGCACGCGTGCCGTGCGCATAGGCACTGGCGAGGCTGAATTCCATCCGCCGGCGGACCTCGTCGGCCGCGTAGCTGCGTTCACGATCCGCCTGGACGGCCGCGCGGGCACCGGCGTGGGTGCCGTCCGCATTCTGGGCGCGCGGCCAGGTATGTCCCTTGTCGATATGGGTGTGCAGATCGACATGGCCGGACCAGACCTGGCCGCCGTCCAGGTCCAGAGCGGGCGCGCCCGCCGGCGCCGTACCCGGCGCCTCGACAGCCGCCACGGACCCGTCCGAGATTTTCAGGTCGACAACGAACAGGTTGTCCAGTTCCTCCCGCGCGCCGTGCGGGATGTTGGCGAGCAGGCTGCCGGGCACCTGGGCATTGGTGAGCCAGTAGGTCCCCGTCGCGGGAACGTCCGCGAACGCGTTCATTCCGCCGCCTGCGCCACGTTGTAGGCATTGGTCACCTCGACCTCGCCATGCTCGGCGAACAGCGCCAGAAGTTTCTTGCGCATCATCATGCCCGGCCGGTCGGACGGCATGTGGGCCTCGACTTTTGCCGTCAGGTCCAGAGGCACGTCGTATTCGGTCGTCTCGAGGATGTAACGATCCTCCTCGGTGACCTGGCGGTCAAAGGCGTTGATGTCGGCGGCCGGCACGTCTTCCTCGCTGTCGTTTCGCACGGCGAACTGGACGACCAT
>JAEPNS010000448.1:1843-2121 GCA_017643325.1 Alphaproteobacteria bacterium
GTGGATCAGGCCGTTCGGGTACTGGATTCGCAGGCGGCGCACGAACGGCATGAACCACGTCGTGGTGAAACGACGCACGGTCTTCGTCTCGTCCGTGCCCAGCGTTCTGGCGGAGATCTCCGGGTTCGCAACCTCCAGTTCGCTGCGCATCACGAGCCCGCCGGGGGTTTCCTCCAGATCTATATCGCCGGGATCCGGCTGCTCCTGCATGCCGAAACTCTCGCGGTGGGTAAACGCGACATGGGCGTTGTCGAAGCTGTTCTCCATAAGGCGCAGGC
>JAEPNS010000449.1 GCA_017643325.1 Alphaproteobacteria bacterium
TCTCATGCGCGATCCGGTGGCGGCTCTCCTCCTTCTCCATATGCTCGATCGTGCGCATGTTGTGCAGGCGGTCGGCGAGCTTCACGAGCAGGACGCGGATATCGCGGCTCATGGCGAGCAGCAGTTTGCGGAAGTTCTCCGCCTGCTTGGCGCGGGTCGACTGGAGCTCAAGCTGCGTCAGCTTCGTCACACCGTCGACAAGTTGCGCGATTTCCTCCCCGAAAAGCTCGGCGATCTGCTCGCTGGTCGTGCAGCAGCGCGGTGATGATCGATGCCGTGTCGAGATGATAGTTCGTGAGGATCCCCGCGACTTCCAGCGGGTGGCTGAAATAAGGATCGCCCGACGCGCGCTTCTGGGTTCCGTGCGCCTTCATTGCGAAGACGTAGGCGCGGTTCAACGCCTCCTCGTCCGCACTCGGGTCGTAGGCGCGCACCCGTTCCACAAGCTCGTACTGGCGCATCATCCGGCTATCTTAGCCCCGAAACGGCACGCACGAAAAAGCCCGGCCGCAACGCGTGCGTCCGGGCTCGAAACTCGCCTGCGGGCAGAGGCCCGCAAATTGCGCGCGATCAGTCGTCGGAGGGCTCCTCGACGGCGTCCTCGAAACGCATCTGGGGCATCTCGGGCTCACTCGCCTCCTCACCGTCGGCCGGCGGAGCCTCGGGTTCCACGCCCGCCAGGTTGCTCTCGGATTCGAGCAGCTCGATGACCTCGTCCTCTTCCGGCAGGTCGAACTCGACATGCTTCTGCTGGCTCACGATAAGTGCTTCCTGCAGGTTCTCGAGTTCGACGGTCTCGTCGGCGATCTCGCGCAGCGCAATGACCGGGTTCTTGTCGTTGTCGCGCTCGACGGTGATCGGTGCGCCGGCGGAAATCTCGCGTGCGCGCTGGCCGGCCAGCATCACCAGATCGAACCGGTTCGGAATGCGCTCAATGCAGTCTTCGACTGTTACTCGGGCCATGAATATCTCCGGGCCAAAATTCGAATTCGGCAGGTATATAGGCGCAAAAACACGAAAAGCCAACCGCTTACGGCGGTTTCGGGCACCTACATCGCCTCATCGTTGTCGATCGCGCGCACGCCGTCACGGTCCGGCGCGGCGGCGATGAGCGTATCGATATCCGTGCCGGAAACCGGATCGCGCCACTCCGGCGCGATATCGCGCAACGGAACCAGCACGAACGCCCTTTCGGTCATGCGCGGATGCGGCAGAAGCGGCCACGAACCGCGGGTTTCGCCGTCGTAGTCGAGGAGGTCGATATCGATCACCCGCGCCGCGTTGCGCGCGCCGCGCACGCGTCCGAAGCGGTCCTCCGTCTGGTGCAGCAGGCGCATCAGGTCATCGGGGGCGAGATCCGTGCCGATCGCGGCGACGAGGTTCACGTAACGCGGCTGGTCGGAGGCCGGAACCGGCGCGGTCGAGTACCAGTCCGACCGTGCGAGGATGACGACGCCGGCAGATTCAAGCGCCTCCAACGCCCGCTGGATCGTGGCGCGCGGCGGTCCGAACTCGGGGCTGGGCAGGTTCGCACCAAGTCCGATCAGGATCATGAGAGCTCCCGCATGCTGCGTCATCCCGGATGCTGGACAGCCGCACCGCGGCGCGTTATCTAGGCCGCCATTCTCGACCGCCGTGCGCTGGCGCGGTACCCAAATACATCCATAGCACGCGACGCCAGGCGGCGAAGCATATTTGAGTGAAGGACAAGCAGAATGCTCAAACCATCTGAAAAGACGGTCGTATTTATTGACGGCGCCAATCTTTATGCGACGGCGCGCGGACTCGACTTCGACATCGACTACAAGAAGCTGCTGGCCATGTTCCAGGACGGGACGCGCCTGGTGCGCGCCTACTATTACACCGTCCTGATCGAGGATCAGGAGTACTCTCCGATCCGCCCGCTCGTCGACTGGCTCGACTACAATGGATACACACTTGTGACAAAGCCGGCGAAGGATTTCACCGATTCCTCGGGCCGCCGGCGGATCCGCAATTCGATCGATGTCGATCTTGCCGTCGACATGCTCGAGATCGCCGACAAGGTCGACCACATCATTCTGTTTTCCGGAGACGGCGGCTACCGGCGGCTCGTCGAGGCGGTCCAGCGTCGCGGT
>JAEPNS010000044.1 GCA_017643325.1 Alphaproteobacteria bacterium
GGGCGGTCGTAGAGGTAGCGGATCACGAGCCGCTCGAGCGCGACGCCGGCCATGAAGGTGATCACGAAGGCGAGCGGCAGGGCGACCAGGATCGAGACCGTGAAGTTCGGGATCACCTGCTGCACGACGAAGCCGGTGTAGGCGCCCATCATGATGAACTCGCCATGGGCCATGTTGATGACCCGCATGACGCCGAAGGTGATCGCGAGCCCGATCGCGGCGAGGAAGTAGATCGAGGCGAGCGACAGGGCATCGAGCGACAGGTCGAGCATCTCGAAGACCGTCACCGTGCCGCCGATGCTGTCGAGCGCGTCACGGGCCGCGTCGGTCACGGCGGCG
Source organism: Alphaproteobacteria bacterium (assembly GCA_017643325.1). Lineage (GTDB taxonomy): Bacteria > Pseudomonadota > Alphaproteobacteria > UBA6615 > UBA6615 > JABJAG01. The sequence goes on from JAEPNS010000044.1 coordinate 340, forward strand.
TTCGGCTCGTCGTAGACCGCGAAGAACCTGTGCGCGGCGACGGCGTCCCGGCGCTCGGCGGCGGTGGGGGCCGGCGGCACGAGACCCGCGGCGGCGAGCGCGGAATAGGCGCGGTCGCGCGCCTCGGGATCGACGAGCGAGGCGACCGGCACGCCGCCGACGCGCGCGCCGTCGGCGTGTTCGGCCAGCGCCGCCTTCTGCATGTCGTCGGAGATCGGCGCGGGCGCGCCCTGCGCGACCAGCAGCGCATAGGCCTCGGCCCGGGTGAGATCCGTGCCCACCTCAAGCTCGCGCGCGATGTTGGCGTCAGGAGGTTCGGTATAGGCGTCGACCTTCGTGTCGAGGATCGGGTTGAGCGCCGCGCGGACGTCGATCCCCAGGTCGGACGAGACGGCGCGGATCGCCGCGATGCGCTCGTCCGGGTCGGTCGCGAACTGGATCGTGAGCAGCGTCGCGAGGCGTTCCTTCTGCGCGCGGATCTCCGGGTCGAGATCGCGTTCGATCGACGCGCGCAGCGGCGCGAGCTGGCTCGCGTCGGCGTCGCGCTGGATCGCGGTCAGGCTTTCCAGACGCACGGCCGGGTCCGGGTCGTTGAGCTGGAACTCGACCAGGGCGGAGGAGATCAGCCCGCGCACGCCGCTGTTGGGCTTGATCTGTTTGAGCTCGCGCTTGGCGGCCTCGCCCCGGGGCTCGCCCGTGACGATGTCGAAGAGCCGGTAGGTCCTGCGGTCGTCGGTGGTGACGGTGAAGAAACGCTGGTCGGCCTTGCGGACCCAGATCTCCTTCTCGCGCCACTTCTCGAGCACCGTCTGCGCGTCCGGCAGGCCGCTGTCGCGGAAGGCGGCGATCGCGGGCTCGATGGTGCGCCGCGAGCCCTTGATGATGATGTCGGCGTGGGTCTCGAAGATCTCGTCGACGGAGGCCGGCGCCTGCGCCGCCGCACCGCCGGGCGCCGACAGGATCGCCGCCGCCATGAACAGAATGGCAAGGACCGTCCGGATCATCGGGATGGCGTTCTTCGGGTCAGGGTGTCTTGGGAAACCGGGCGGCACATACAGCAAGAGGGGGCCGGAGCCCCCTCATGCCGATGCCGTCCAGCCTTAGTAGTTGGACTTGATCTGCACGCAGACGTTGGTCTGCGTGTTGTACATGCCGCACTTCAGTTCCTTCCAGTCGGACTTCAGAACGGCCGATTCCGGCAGGTAGTCCGTCCACGCATCGCCCGGGACCTCGGCGGTCTGGCTGATGATGTCGAACTGCCCGTCCTCCTGGATCTCGCCGATCAGGACCGGCTTGGCCAGGTGGTGGTTCGGGAGCATCACGGCGGTGCCGCCCGTCAGGTTCGGGAACTCCTGGCCGTACATGGCCTCGCGCACCGCGTCGACGTCGGTGGTGCCGGCCTGCTTGACCGCGTTCACCCACATGTTGAAGCCGATGTAGTGGGCCTCCATCGGGTCGTTGGTCACGCGCTCGTCGCCCATCTTGGCCTTCCAGGCCTTGATGAACGCCGTGTTGGCCTCGGAGTCCGCGGACTGGAAGTAGTTCCAGGCGGCGAGATGCCCGACGAGGTTGGACGTGTCGAGGCCCGACAGCTCCTCCTCGCCGACCGAGAAGGCGACGACCGGGATGTCGTCGGCCGAGATGCCGGCAGCGGCGAGCTCCTTGTAGAAGCCGATGTTGGCGTCGCCGTTGATCGTGGAGATCACGCCGACCTTCTTGCCGTCGGCGCCCAGCGCCACGACGTCGGCGACGATCTTCGACCAGTCCGAGTGGCCGAACGGCGTGTAGTTCACGAAGATGTCCTCTTCCGCGACACCCTTGCCCTTCAGGTAGGACTCGAGAATGTTGTTCGTCGTGCGCGGGTAGACATAGTCGGTCCCGAGCAGCGCGAACTTCTCGACGCCGAGCTCATCCAGGAAATAGTCCGTCGCCGGGATCGCCTGCTGGTTCGGCGCGGCGCCGGTGTAGAACACGTTCTTGGAGCTTTCCTCGCCCTCGTACTGGACGGGATAGAAGAGAAGCCCGTTGAGCTCCTCGATCACCGGCAAGACGGACTTGCGGCTCACCGACGTCCAGTTGCCGAAGATCACGTCGACCTCGTGCACGGTCAGCAGCTCGCGCGCCTTTTCGGCGAACAGCGGCCAGTCGGATGCGGGATCGACGACGACCGCCTCGAGCTGCTTGCCGAGCAGGCCGCCCTTGGCGTTCTGCTCCTCGATAAGGAGCAGCATCGTGTCCTTGAGCGTGGTTTCGGAAATGGCCATCGTGCCGGACAGCGAGTGCAAGACGCCGACCTTGATCGTGTCCTGGGCCTGCGCCGCCCCGATGCCGATACCGGCGGTAAGGGCACAGGCTGCCGCCGTGCGGAGCGCCCCGTTCAAAATACCTTTCACTTCACTTCTCCTCTTTACGAAAGTCCCCGAGCGTTTGCTGCAGAGCAACACGACCTCTTCAGCAACCGACGTGCCAACACGCGAGCGGGAGAAATGTTGTTGATTTAACAATTTGTTACCGATTTTGGCGTCCGGACGCGGCGTATTGCGCCGCAATATTTGACAGTTTTCTGACAAAACTTTAGTCAGAAGAGCCAAAATGCCTATTTTTTAATCACATAGGCCTCCCCGCACCGGACACGGACGCCGCATCCTCGAACGGCGCGGCAAAACCTGCTTTAAACGGCGTCGAACGCGAACAAGCGCCGCCAACGGCGCGCACCCACGGAGGACACACCCATGGCCCGTCCCGTCATCGTCGCCTGCGCCGTCACCGGCTCGGCAGATTCCACCGGCACCAACCCGGCCGTGCCCGTCACGCCGGAGGAAATCGCCAACGAGGCCATCGCCGCGAACAAGGCCGGCGCGGCCATCGCGCATATCCATGTGCGCAATCCGGAGACGGGCAAGGCCAGCACCGAGCTCAAGTACTACGAGGAGGTGGTGGAGCGGATCCGGGATTCGGGCTCGCCGGTCATCATCAACCTGACGACGGGCCCCGGCGGGCGGTTCGTGCCCGACCCGGCCGACCCGATGACCGCCGGGCCGACCAGCGGCATGATGACGGCCGAACGGCGCACCGAGCATGTCGTGAAGCTGAAGCCCGACATCTGCTCGCTGGACGTCGCATCCATGAACTTCGGCGAGTGGAACATGGTGAACTCGCCGGCGATCCTGCGCGAGATGGCGGCGCTCATCCAGGACGCCGGAGTGAAGCCGGAACTGGAGGTATTCGACACCGGCCATGTGCGCCTCGCCGCGCAGATGTGCGCCGACGGCGTCATCAGGGACCCGAAGCCGCTGTTCCAGTTCTGCCTCGGCATCTCCTGGGGGGCACCCGCGTCGAGCGACGCGATGGCGCTGATGCGCGACCTCGCCCCCGACAACGCCGTGTGGGCGTCGTTCGGCATCTCGCGGCACGAGATGCCGATGGTCGGCACGGCGACGCTGCTCGGCGGGCACTGCCGAGTCGGGCTGGAGGACAACCTCTACATCTCGCGCGGCAAGCTCGCCTCGGGCAACGCCGAACTGGTCGAGCATGCGGTGGGCATCGTCCAGTCCCTCGGCGAGGAGGTCGCGACCGTCGACCAGGCCTGCGAGATGCTCGGCCTGCGCGGGAAAGGCTGAACAGCCGTTCCTCCGAATTTTTGACTGACATCAATGCGCGCTTTCGCGCACAGGCGCTGATTGGGCCGAATGGCCACATGTCATTTGTTCGGGAGGGCACATGGACGATCTCTCAGCATCGCCCGCGGCACAGGCCGCGGAATCGAACCCCGCGGCAGGAGATCCGCCGCCGGCACCGGCCGACGGCACCGGTGCGACACCGGCAAACGGCGCTGACGGCGGCGGCGGGTACCGCCACAAGCTGGCCGAGATGCGCCACGACGCGGACATGATCCGCCGCGTGTTCGAGAACGGCGAGTACCCGTATCACACCCGGATGCGCCGCTCGGTCTACGAAAGGCAGAAGGCGGCGCTGCAGGTCGAGCTGCTCAAGGTGCAACACTGGGTGAAGGAAAGCGGCGAGAAGGTCGTGATCCTGTTCGAGGGCCGCGACGCCGCCGGCAAGGGCGGCACCATCAAGCGCTTCATGGAGCACCTCAACCCGCGCGGCGCGCGGGTGGTCGCGCTGGAAAAGCCCACCCCGTCGGAGCTCGGCCAGTGGTACTTCCAGCGCTATATCGAGCACCTGCCGACGGCAGGCGAGATCGTGCTGTTCGACCGTTCCTGGTACAACCGCGCCGGCGTGGAGCGGGTGATGGGCTTCTGCAACGCCAGCGAGTACCTGGAGTTCATGCGCCAGGTGCCGGAGCTGGAGCGCATGTGGACCCGTTCGGGCATCCGTTTCTTCAAATACTGGTTCTCTGTCACCCAGGACGAGCAGAAGCGGCGTTTCCAGCAGCGCAGCAACGACCCGCTCAAGCAGTGGAAGCTGTCGCCGATCGACCGCGCGTCGCTGGAGAAGTGGGACGCCTACACGGAAGCGAAGGAGGCCATGTTCTTTTACACCGACACCGCCGACGCGCCGTGGACGATCGTGAAGTCGTCCGACAAGAAACGCGCGCGCATCAACTGCATGCAGCATTTCCTGTCGTCGCTGCCCTACCCCAACAAGGACACCCGCGTGGTGCGCGGCCCCGACCCGCTAATTGTCGGCTCGTCGCACCATGTGATCGGCAACAGCGACCACCCATTCGGCCAGAGCCCGCGAGGGACGGAGCCGGAACCGGCAAACTAGGCCGTCCCGACCCGCCGCAAGGCCTGTTTGGGCGTGTCTGCGCCTCGAGGGCGCGCCGAGCACCGGGTTTGCCGCCGATAAAAACTGCGTGCCTGGGGCTTGTAGAAAACCAACCCGAAACCTAGATGTTCGGCAACCGGGATGCGCAGGAGGCGCGCGGACCGGGCCCTGATGCGATATCCATCGCACTGCGACTGTCGAAAGCTGCGGACCGCGCGGCCGCGCGGTCTTTGCGTTGCCGAACGTCAGGGATGAACCGGCGTTGCGATCCGTGTAAGACGTTGCGGAGCGCATCGAACCGAATGTTGGGGGAAACGACGACCGATGCTTGCCGCGACGCTTGCACCCTTCGTCCTTGGCGTGTGCGCACCGCTGGTGCGCCGCCTGCTCGGCGATTCCGTCGGCTGGGCGCTCGCGGTCCTTCCGGCCGGCCTCACCATCTATTTCGCCCAGTTCCTCGGGCCGATCGCGGCGGGCGAGACGCTCACCTTCTCCACCGAATGGGTTCCCGCCGCGGGCATCGCGCTGGCTTTCTACGTCGACGGCCTGAGCCTGATGTTCGCGCTGCTGATCAGCTTCATCGGCACCTTCATCGTCCTCTACGCCGGCGCCTACCTGAAGGGCCATGCCGACCTGGGCCGGTTCCTGATGTTCCTGCTCATGTTCATGGGCTCGATGCTCGGCCTTGTCCTGTCGGACAACGTCGTCACCCTGTTCGTGTTCTGGGAACTGACGTCGATCACGTCCTTCCTGCTGATCGGGTTCAACCACGACAAGGCGCGCTCGCGCCGCGCGGCGCTGCAGGCGCTGGTGGTCACCGGCGGCGGCGGCCTGGCGCTGCTCGCGGGCCTGCTGCTGATGGCGCAGGCGGGCGGCTCGATGAACCTGTCGACGCTGCTCGCCGACGGCGACGTGCTACGCGAGCACCCCTGGTACCTCGCGATGCTCCTGCTGGTGCTGGCGGGCGCGTTTACCAAGTCGGCCCAGGTGCCGTTCCATTTCTGGCTGCCCAACGCCATGGAGGCGCCGACGCCGGTCAGCGCCTACCTGCACTCGGCCACGATGGTGAAGGCCGGCGTCTACCTGCTCGCGCGGATGAACCCGGGGCTCGGCGGCACCGAAATCTGGCAGGTCCTGCTGATGGTCTTCGGCGGCGCGACATTGATCGCCGGCGCGATCCTCGCGCTGCGCAACACCGACCTGAAACTGATGCTGGCCCAGACGACCGTGGCGAGCCTCGGCCTGCTGGTCTTCCTGATCGGGATCGGCACGCCGCTGGCGCTGCAGGCGGCGATGGCCTACCTGTTCGCGCACTCGATGTTCAAGGGTGCGCTGTTCATGGTCGCCGGCTCGGTCGACCACGGCACCGGCACGCGCGAACTGCACCGGCTCTCGGGCCTCGGCCGCGCCATGCCGTTCACGGCGGCCGCCGGCGCGCTCGCCGCGCTGTCGATGTCGGGCCTGCCGCCCTTCTTCGGTTTCATCGCCAAGGAGTGGGTCTACAAGGGCACGCTGGGCGGCGAGTTGCCGATGATCCTCACCGCCGTCGCGATCCTGGGCAACGCGCTGATGTTTGCGGTCGCCTTCCTCGTCGGCTTCAAGCCCTTCTTCGGCAAGCCGGGCGACACCCCGCACACCCCGCATGAGGGCACGCTGGGCCTGTGGGCGGGCGCTCTGACGCTGGCGGTCCTGGGCCTGTTCTTCGGCCTGTTCAGCGGGTTCGCGGAATCGCTGTTCGTCGGCCCCGCCGCGATCGCGGTCGCCGGGACGCCGATGCTCGTCGACCTCTACCTGTGGGGCGGCTTCAAGGCCCCCGTGGTCGCCAGCATCATCACCGTCGCGCTGGGCGCGCTCTTCTTCTGGCAGGGCCGCCGGATCAGCGACTGGCTAGCACGCGTCGTCGACGCCCTGTGGGGCCCCGACAAGGGATACGACCAGTTCATGGACGGCGTGGTCGCGCTGGCGCGCGGCGTGACCGGCCTTCTGCAGACGGGCCTGCTGCGCCGCTACATGCTGATCACCTTCCTGGTGCTGGCCGCCGCGGTCGTGCTGCCGCAGCTTTTCGACAGCATCGGGGTGACGCTTCAGGCGCCGCCGGTCGACCTGCTGGTCTGGAGCGTGGCCCTGCTCACGCTCGGCGGCGGACTCGCCGTGATGATCATCCGCTCGCGGCTCATCGCGATCATGTCGATGGGCGTCATGGGTCTCGGTGTCGCCTTCGTCTTCCTGATCTTCGGCGCGCCGGACCTTGCTTTCACCCAGCTCATGGTCGAGACGCTGTCGGTCGTGATCCTCGCGCTGGTGATCGCCCGGCTGCCGGTCCTCGGCAGGGACCAGCGCGGACCTGCGCGGGTGCTGCGCGACGGCATCGTGGCCGTGTCCATCGGCGCGGCAATGGCCGCACTGCTCCTCACCATCACCGCCGCACCGCTCGACATCGGGCTCAGCGCCTACTTCGGGGAGCGCAGCTACACCGAGGCGTTCGGGCGCAACATCGTCAACGTGATCCTGGTCGATTTCCGCGCGCTCGACACGCTGGGTGAAATCGCGGTCGTGACCATCGCCGGCGTCGCCGTGCTGGGGCTGCTCGCCTTCCGGCGGAGCGACCCGGACGCGAGCGGGCAGGAGCTGATCGGGCAGGACATCAGCGGCCGCGACCCGGCCGCCCTCGACCCGGCCGTTCGGGATGAAGCCATTCGGGACAGGGAGACAACGTCATGAACTCGCTGATCCTGCGCACGGCCACGCCCCTGCTGTCGGGCCTCATGCTGCTGTTCTCGATCTACGTCCTGCTGCGTGGTCACAACGAGCCGGGCGGCGGCTTCATCGGCGGCCTGATCGGCGCGTCGGCCTTCGCGATCTATGCCATCGCCGAAGGCCTCGCCGCGGCGCGGCGCGCCATCGTCGTGCCGCCGATTACGATCGCGGGCACCGGCCTGCTGCTCGCCGCGCTCAGCGGCGTCGCCTCCATCCTGTTCGGCGATGCCTTCCTGACCGGCCAGTGGTGGTTCCCGTCCTTCGCGCCGGACATGAAATACGCGTCCACGGTGGTGCTGTTCGATGTCGGGGTATACCTGGTCGTGGTCGGCGCGATTGCAGGGATCGCCTTTGCCCTCGAGGAGCGCGAGTAGATGGAAACGATCCTCGCGGTCCTGGTCGGCCTCCTCTTCGCGATCAGCGTCTACCTGCTGCTGTCGGGCTCGCTGATCCGCCTGATCCTCGGCGTGTTCGTGCTCGGCAACGCGACGCACCTGCTGATTTTCGTCTCCGGGCGGCTCACCCGCGAAAGCCCGCCCCTGATCGAGTCCGGCCTCAAGGTCGCCGAGGCGGGTATCGCCAACCCGCTGCCCCAGGCGCTGATCCTGACGGCCATCGTGATCAGTTTCTCATTATTCGCCTTCCTCCTTGTGCTGTCCTACCGGGCCTACCAGTCGCTCGACACCATCGACACCGACGACATGCGCGTCGCCGAGCCCCACGCCGAAACCCTGCCGATGCGAGGCCGTGATGTCTGACACGACCGCATGGCTCGTCGTCTGGCCGGTCGCCGTGCCGCTGATCGGCGCGGCGCTCGCGATCGCGTTGTGGACCCGGCCGCAGGCGCAGAGCGCGATCGGCATGATCGCGATCGCCCTGCAGTTCGTGTCCGGGCTGGCGCTGCTCGCCCATGTGTGGGCGAACGGGCCGGTGGCCATGGCGATGGGCGGATGGCCCGCACCCTTCGGCATCGCGTTTGCCGCCGACACGCTCGGCGCCGGCCTGACCGTCGTGGCCAGCGCCGTCGCCATGGGCATCCTCGTCTACGGGCTCGGCGACACCGACGTCGAACACCGGCGCGCCGGGGTGATCCCGCTGCTGCTCGCCCTCATGATGGGCGTCGCCGGCGCGTTCCTCACCGCCGACGTGTTCAACCTCTATGTCTGGTTCGAGGTCACGCTGATCTCGTCCTTCGGCCTGATGGTGCTCGGCGGCCGGCGCGAGCAGCTCGACGGCGCGGTGAAATACGCCTTCCTGAACCTGCTGGCGACGACGCTGCTGCTGATCGCGATCGCGCTGCTCTACGGCATGACCGGGACGCTCAGCATGGCCGACCTGTCCGGCAAGGTCGCCGCCCTGCCGGCGGACGCGCCCATCGAGACCGTCGCGCTGCTCTTCCTGGTCGCGCTCGGCATGAAGGCGGCCCTGTTCCCGCTCCACTTCTGGCTGCCGGCCGCCTACCACACGCCGCTGCCGACGGTCTCCGCGATCTTCGCGGCGCTGCTCACCAAGATCGGCGTCTACTCGCTGATGCGCGTCTTCATGATCGTCTTCCCGGACACGGCGGACATCGCGCGCGAGGCGATGATCTGGACGGCAGTCGCAACGATGATCGTCGGCGCGCTGGGTGCGCTGGCCGAAACCGACATCCGGCGCGTGATTTCCTTCACGGTGGTCAGCGGGGTCGGCGTGATGATCGGCGGCCTGGCCATCGGAACCGAGCTTGCGCTGCTCGGCACCACCTTCTACGTGATCCACTCGATCGTCGTGTCGGCAGCGCTGTTCATGGCTGCGGGCATGGTCGCGCGCGCCGGCGGCGGCACCCGGATCGCCGACCTGGCGGGCCTGTACAAGGGTGCGCCCTTCCTGGCCGTCGCATTCCTGATCAGCGGGCTGTCCCTCGCGGGCGTGCCACCGCTGGCCGGTTTCTGGCCGAAGGTCTACCTGGTCCAGGCGGGTCTCGCCGCCGGTGAATACGCGATCGTCGCCGGTGTGCTGGTGTCGGGATTCCTCACGCTGATGCTGATGGGCCGCGTCTTCGCGATCGTGTTCTGGCGCGCCGCGCCCGAGGACGCCCCGCAGACCGGATCCGACGGCGGGATGGTGCTGAAGGGCGCTCTGGGCGCGATGGCGGCACTGACCTTCCTGATCGGCATCTATTCGGCACCGGTCGCGGAGCTGTCCGGACGTGCGGCCGCCGAACTGCTGGCGCCGGACGCCTATATCGAGGCCGTCTTGGCCGGCCCGCCGCAGACCGCCGCGACGACGCCCGGCACGCCGGAGGTGCAGCCATGAACCTCCTCGTCGTCAATCTGGTCCTCGCGCTGCTGTGGGGCACGGTCACGAACAGCTTCGCGGTCAGCAACCTGATCTTCGGGTATGTCCTCGGGTTCCTGTGCCTTTGGCTTGTGCGCGAACGCTTCAACCCGCAGAACTTCCACCGGCCCGCGCGCGTGCTGCGGCTGGCCGGGCTGTTCGTCTACGAACTTGTGCTGTCCGGTTACCGGGTCGCCAAGGATACGCTGTCGCCGCGCATGGAGTTCCGGCCGGCCATCATCGCGTTCCCGCTCGAACTCGAGAACGAGGTCGGAATCATGCTTCTGGCCAACCTGATCACCCTGACGCCGGGAACGCTGAGCGTCGACGTGTCGACCGACCGTTCCACGCTCTATATTCACGCAATGGACGTGGACGACCCCGACGCGCTGCGCGCCGACATCCGCAACGGGTTCGAACGCCGGATCCGCGAGGCACTGGAGTAGTCCCATGGCCGAATTCGGAGCGCACTTTCTGGACCTTGCGATCCTCTTCGCCTACGGCGCGATGATCGTTTCCTTCGCGCTGTCGGTCTACCGCCTCCTGAAGGGGCCGAGCCCGGCCGACCGGGTGGTGGCGCTCGACATGCTGGCGCTGCTCGGCATCGGGTTCATCGGGCTCTTCTCGATCTCGACCGGCGAGTACGCATTCCTCGATGTGGCCATCGCGCTCGCGCTTGTCGGGTTCCTCGCGACGGTGGCCTTCGCGCGCTACGTCTATCGGGGCGCGCTCGCGGAGCGGCGCGAGTCCCCCGCCACGGAAGCGGGAGACGAGTCATGATCGACCTGATCGGTGGAATCGTCATCCTGGTCGGGGCGATATTCTCCCTCGTCGCGGGCATCGGCCTGTTCCGCCTGCCGGACATCTATGTCCGCATGCATGCCGCCACCAAGGCCGGCACGCTCGGAGCCGGCCTGATCCTGATCGCGATCGCGATCGACGCCCACGATCTCGGCGTCACCGCGCGCGCCGTGGCCGGCCTGCTCTTCCTCCTGCTGACCGCGCCCGTCGCGGCGCACCTGCTGGGACGCGCTGCCTACCTGTCGGGGGCGAAGCAGTGGTCGCAGACCTGCCTCGACGAACTCGAGGGCAAGTACGACGCCGACGGGCGCCGGCTGGACGGCACGCCGGACGCGGACCTCGGGCGCGGGCCCATCGCCGACAAGGACGAGCCCGGCCCGACTACATCGCCGCGATAACCGCGTCCGTCATCGCGGCGCTGGTCGCACTGCCGCCGAGATCGGCGGTCAGAACATCACCCGCCTCGATCACCCCGTAGACCGCGCGTTCGACCCGCGCCGCCGCGTCGCTTTCGCCCAGATGCTGCAGCATCATCGCCGCCGTCAGGATCGTGGCCGACGGGTTGGCGATACCCTTCCCGGCGATGTCCGGTGCGGTGCCGTGGACCGGCTCGAAATAGGCCCAGCGTTCGCCGATGCAGGCCGAGGCTGCAAGGCCAAGGCCGGTCGCGAGGCCGGCGGCGATGTCGGACAGGATGTCGCCGAAGGCGTTTGTCGCGAGGATCACGTCGAACCGGCCGGGGTCGCGCACCATCTCCATGGCGCAGGCATCGACGTTCGCGGTCTCGTATTCGATGTCCGGATGGTCGTCGGCCACCGCCCGGCACGCCTCCAGGAACAGCCCGTCGGTCAGCTTCAGCACGCCGACCTTGTGCACCGCCGTGACGCGGGTCGGCTTGCCGTCCGCCGCGCGGGCGTCCCGGCGGGCGGCGGCCTGGGCGAAGGCGATCCGCGCGCAGCGCAGCGACGCCTCGCGCGTCACCAGCCGCACCGCGCAGGCCGCGTCGTCGCCGGCCATGTGCTCGATGCGCGCGTACATGCCCTCGGTCACCTCGCGCACGACGACGCAGTCGATGTCCGCCGACGGCGAATCCACGCCCGCGACCGCGCGCGACGGGCGCACGCTGGCGCCGACCTCGAGCCCCTTGCGGACCCCGCCGAGCGGATCGCCGCCATGGGGCGGGATCTGTTCCACGTCCATCGCGCCGAGCAGCACGGCATCGGCCGCCCGCGCGGTGTCGAGCGTGGCCCCCGGCAGCGAATGGCTCGTCTCCAGGAAGGTGCCGTGGCCGGCGGGCTGTTCCTCCCAGGTGAAGGACGGGCCGCCGCCCGCCGAAAGGCTATCGAGCACGCGGCGCGCGCAGTCCGTGACTTCGCGGCCGATGCCGTCACCCGGCATCACGCAGATTCTGTAGGAATTCGCCATCCGTCCCCCCGTTTCGATGAAGCGTCGCGACTATAGCGGGGGACAGCACAAGCCTCCTACACTGTCGCAAACAAGGGGAGGACATCATGACCGCCGACGGACATTACGAGGGCATGCTCGCGGAGACTGTCCGCGTGTACGGGCACGACTACGAGCTGATCGACGCCTATTCGGCGCGCCCGCTGGGCGACGGCCCCCTTCCCGGCGTGTTGGTCTGCCACCACATGCCGGGCTGGGACGAGTGGACCCGCGAGGTTGTCCGCAAGATCGCCTCGCGCGGCTACAACGCGATCTCGCCCAACCTGCACTCGCGCTATGACGGCGCGACGCCGCAGGAACGCTCGGCGGCCGTGCGCGCCAGCGGCGGGCAGGTGGACGAACAGGTCCTCGGTGATCTCGGCGGCGGCGAGCGCTGGCTGCGCGACCTGAAGACGTCCAACGGCAGGGTCGGGCTGATCGGCTTCTGTTCCGGCGGCCGGGTCGCCTACATGGCGTCGGCGAAGATGCCGTCGCTCGCCTGCGCCGTGGACTGCTGGGGCGGCAACGTCACGGCCCCGCCCGCGGAGCCCAACGACAACCAGCCCGTGCCGCCCATCGAGATGACGGCGGAGATCACCGTCCCGCTGCTCGGCCTGTTCGGCAACGACGACCCGAACCCGGACACGGACCAGGTCGACACAATCGAGGCGGCGCTCAGGGAACACGGCAAGGACTACGCCTTCCACCGCTACGACGGGGCCGGCCACGCCTTCTTCAACTGGCACAACGAGCGCTACCGGCCCGAGCAGGCGCTCGACGGCTGGGAGAAGGTGTTCGCCTTCTTCGACACGCACCTCGCCGGCTAGCGGGAAAAGGGTTTTGCGATGCGCCGCTCCGCCCACGCCAACGCCGCTTTCCTCGCGTTCGCCCTGATCTGGGCCGGCATGCTGATCGGCGTCTCGTTTCTGGCGACACCGGTCAAGTTTGCGGCCCCCGGACTGACGCTACCCGTCGCGCTGGAGGTCGGTCACGTCACCTTCCACCTGTTCTCACGGGTCGAATGGACTTTCGGCGCGGCCCTGCTGCTCGCCGCCATGTTTGGAACTTCACGTTTACGGCTGGGGATCGCGGTTCTGCTTGCCATAGTGCTGGCCCTGCAGGCCGCGTGGCTGCTGCCCGTGCTCGACGAACGGGTCGCAGCCGTGGTGGCTGGCGCACCGCTTCCGCCGTCATCCCACCACACGATCTACGCCGCCGCCGAGGGCGCGAAAATCCTTCTGCTCGGGATCGCCAGCTTCACCGTCCTGCGCAGGGTCGGCGGCGACAAGGGCTAGGGCCGGTGCGCCCGCCTACATCTCGACGACAGGTGCGAACCCGCCGTAAATCATGCGCATACCGTCGAATGGCATCGGGTTGGTTTGCTGATTGAAGCGGTCGTCAGTCTTCATCAGCTCGTCCATCCGCCCCATGGCCGCGTCCCGCGTGGCCTTGTCCGGCCATTCGATCCACGAAAAGACGACCGTCTCATCGTCCTCGGCCTTTACCGCGCGCCGGAAGTCGGTGGTCTGGCCGTCGGGCACGTCGTCGCCCCAGCATTCGATGATGCGCGTCGCGCCGAGCTCCTTGAACAGGGTATCAGCCCTGCTCGCGTGTTCGATGAACTTCTGCCTGTTCGCGGTCGGCACCGCAATCACGAACCCGTCGATATAGCTCATTCGTCTCTCCCGGCGTTTCAGTCACCGCCGCCTCAACTGTTTCGAGCCTATCAGGCGCGTTTCAGCAGATAGAGCCCGCTGGCCACCAGCACGAGGCCGCCGGCCAGCGTCGTCCAGGCCGGGATGTCGCCGAACACCGCGAAGCCAAGCGCCGAGGCCCAGATCAGTTCGCTGTAGGAGAACGGCGCGACCACCGAGGCCTCGGCCTGCTGGTAGGCCTTGATCAGCATGAAGTGGGCGCCCGCGCCGAGGCACGCGGCGGCAAACAGGTTGAGCAGCGCGCCCGTCGAAGGCAGCTCCCAGACGAAGGGCAGCGCCAGCGATGTCGCGACCAACCCGACAAGCGTCGCGGTGTAGAGAATCGCGGGCGGCTCGACCGCCTGGCTGATGGGCCGGGTCATGGTCTGGTAGACCGCGACTCCCAACGCAGCCGCCAGCGGCACGGCGGCCTCCCAGTGGAACAGGTCGCCGCCCGGCCGCACGATGATCATCACCCCGCCGAAGCCGACGAGGATCGCGATCCAGTGCCGGACACCGACCCTCTCGCCGAGGAACAGCACCGACAGGATGGTGATCAGGATGGGCGCGATGAACCCGATCGCGATGACGTCGGCGAGCGGGAGCAGACCGACCGCGAGGAAAAACCCGCCAATGGTCGCGGTCAGGGTCAGCGCGCGCACGACCTGCAGCCCCATCATCTCGCGACGGACCATCCGCGACAGGCG
>JAEPNS010000450.1 GCA_017643325.1 Alphaproteobacteria bacterium
CAAGGCCAGCTTTTCGCGCACCGCCTGTCCCGCAGCCAGGTCGTGCGTGTTCACGATGGCCAGCCGGAATCCGCCGGGCGGCATTGAATGCGCTTCAGGCGCCCGGTCCTCGTGGAATGTGATCTGGATGCTGCTGACATCGTCGCGCGCGCGCAACGCGTCCACCGCTTCTTTCGGGGGATGGGTATATGAAACGCCGTGCGCGCCGAACAGCACGACCGAGTAGCCGTCGCGCCGATCCGAGTCCTCGAAGTTCCACTCCTTGTCCGCATAGAGCTTGACCAGCGCGTCCACCCATCCGCTGCCGTAGAGGTCGGGCCACTGGTCGCTGAAGCGGAGGTGGCCCTCGATGATGCGCCCGCCGATGGTCTCGAAGTTCGCCATTCCCGTGTAGCCCTTGAGGTGCTCCGCAAGCCAGGCATCGATGTAGGCTTCGAGTTCGGGGCGGTGTGCGCCTTCGATCGTCCAGTAGTCGAAGACGCCGTCGCCGATCGACTGGCCGACGACATGACGCCACCAGCGTGCATCCCCGTCCACGACCGCGACGTCCGTACTGACGTGTTCGCCCTCCAGCATCTCCATCCACATATGGCCGGGAAGCTGGCCGAGGAGGTAATCCTCGTACGAGTGAAATACCTGCGAGCCCGCACCCATGCCGCGCATGTTGTAGATCGGCTTGGAAAACACCGGGAATGACGTCGGCGCGAATCCGTGCGGAGCACAGTCGACACGCTGGCTCTCGGCGATCTCGAGCTTGTTGTAGATCCAGCGGTGCTCCGGATACCACATGTAGGCATCGCCGTCCTCGGTCGGCACAAGGACGTCGTCGGGGCAGGCGACCCCTTCGAAATACTGCTTGCGCCAGGGATCGGCCTCGGCAATCGGCATGGAAGGACCTCGCGTGCCCGGAACGGAAACGCCCGCATCATGCGTCTAAAGCCGCAAGACCTCAATCATTCGGCGAGGATCGGGATTCAACGTCGTCCGGCGTCAAAGCGGTCCTCGAGGCCGGCCCAGCAGTCCTGGTAGTCGCTCTGGCGCAGGGGCGTCTGCATGGCGAACTCGGTCGGGCGGACGATGTATCGGGTCTCGAACATGAAGGCCATCGTGCCGTCGATCTTCTCCGGCTTGAGTTCGGCATTGCTCGCCTTCTCGAACGTCTCCGCATCGGGACCGTGACCGGACATGCAGTTGTGCAGGCTCGCACCGCCCGGAAGGAAGCCCTCGGCCTTGGCGTCGTAGGCGCCGGTCACGAGGCCCATGAACTCGTTCATGAAGTTGCGGTGGAACCAGGGGGGACGGAAGGTGTTTTCCGCCACCATCCAGCGCGGCGGGAAGATAGCGAAATCGACATTGGCCACGCCGGGCGTGCCCGAGGGCGATGTCAGCACCGTGAAGATCGACGGGTCGGGGTGGTCGTAGCTGACCGTCCCGATGGTCATGAAGTTCGCCAGGTCATACTTGTAGGGCGCGTGCGTGCCGTGCCACGCGACCACGTCGAGGGGCGAGCGGTCGATCTCCGTCGCCCAGAAGCCGCCATCGAATTTGAACACGAGCTCGAACGTGCCTGTCCGGTCCTCGAAAGCCGCCGTCGGGGTCAGGAAGTCGCGACGGTTCGCGAGCCCCTGGGATCCGATCGGCCCGAGTTCGGGCAGGCGCAGCGGTGCGCCGTAGTTCTCGCAGATGTAGCCGCGCGACGGGCCGTCGGGCAGTTCGGCGCGGAACTTGATGCCGCGCGGGATCACCGCGATCTCGCCGGGTGCCGCGTCGAGGACACCGAGTTCCGTGTGCAGCATCAGCCGGCCCTGTTGCGGCACGAACAGCAGTTCGCCGTCGGCGTTGTGGAAGAAGCGGTCGGTCATCGACGCGTTGGCCGCGTAGAGATGGATGCCGATCCCGGCCTGCGTATAGGCGTCGCCGCAGGTGCCGTAGGTCACGATGCCGTCGACCAGGTCGGTTGGCGCGTCGGGGATCGTCAGGGGATTCCAGCGCATCTGGTTGGGGTCGGTCGGACTGCCGCCTGCCGGCCCGGTCACCCAGCGGCCATTCGCGATCTTTTCGTAGGACGGATGTCTCGCCGTCGGTCGGATCCGGTAGCACCAGGTCTGGCGCGATT
>JAEPNS010000451.1 GCA_017643325.1 Alphaproteobacteria bacterium
TGGCCCGGAGTTTCTCGGCGGGCCGGCGGTGCGCGGCCTTGAGGACGACTGGTGCCGGGTGTTTGAATGCAAGCACGCGGTGAGCGTCAACTCGGCCACGTCGGGCCTGATCGCAGCAGTCGGCGCGGCGGGGGTCGGCCCGGGCGACGAGGTGATTGTGCCGGCCTGGACCATGTCCGCCACCGCGGTCACCGCCGTGGCCTACGGTGCCGTGCCGGTGTTCGTCGACGTCGAGGACCGGACGTTCTGCCTCGATCCTGAAAAAGCGGCCGCCGCGATCACGCCCCGCACAAGGGCGATCATCGCGGTCAACCTGTTCGGCCACCCGGCCGAGTTGGCCGCGCTGCGCGACCTCGCCGACGCCAACGGCATCTACCTGATCGAGGACAATGCACAGGCGCCGCTGGCACGCGAGCAAGGAACGCTGACCGGCAACATCGGGCATATCGGTGTCTATTCGCTGAACGTCCACAAACACATCCAGTGCGGCGAGGGCGGTGTCTGCACGACGGCGGATGCCGGACTGGCCGAACGCCTGCAACAGATCCGCAACCATGGAGAGAATGTCGTCGGCGCCAACGCAGACCTCGCCAACGCCTTCGGGTTCAACCTGCGTATGACGGAAACGACCGCGGCCATCGCGCGCGCGCAGGTCGCGCGCGCGGAGGAGATCATCACCGGCCGCATCGCGATCGCCGAAGCGCTGCGCGACGGTCTCGCGCGAATCCCGGGCCTGACCGTGCCCGAAACGCGGTCGGGCTGTTCGCATGCCTTCTATCTCTGGACCGCGCGGATCGACGAGGGCGAACTGGGCATATCCCGCGCGGCGTTTCACCGCGCGCTGGAGGCGGAAGGCGTCCCGACCTTCACCGGCTATGTGGCGCCGCTCTACCGTCTCGCGATGTTCCAGCGGCGAACGGCGATCGGCCGCGACGGGTTTCCGTTTGCCGGTGCCGCGCCGGACTATGCGGACGGCCTGTGTCCCGTCACCGAACGCCTGCACGAACGCGAGGCCCTGGTCTACGAGGTCTGCGCATGGGACCCGTCCGATTCGCAGCTCGAACAGATGATCGCCGCCGTCCACAAGGTCATCGAAAATCGCGACGCACTGCGCGACGCCGGAGCCGACGCCGCCTGATGGACACATCCTCGACCACACGGCCGAGAACCGTGGCGAGCATCGAGGCGCGGATGGGCTCCTCACGCCTGCCGGGCAAGGTGCTGATGGATGTTGCCGGCCGCCCCGCGCTCGACCGCCTGGTCGAGCGCCTGCGCGCGGTGCCTTCCCTGGACGACGTAGTCCTGGCCACCACCACATCTCCTGGCGACGATGCGCTCGAGGACTGGGCAGCACAGGCCGGTGTGGCCTGCCACCGGGGCAGCGAGGAAGACGTCCTCCAGCGCGTTGTCGACGCCCAGACCGCAGCCGGCGGCGAGATCGTGGTCGAGGTGACCGGCGACTGCACCTTGCTCTGCCCGGACGTCATCGAGCTCGGCATCGAGACGTTCCTTGCCAACGACTGCGATGTCGTCAGCAACTGCGGGCGCGTACAAACCTTTCCGCTCGGTGCAGATGTGCAGGTCTTCCCGCTGGCCTTGCTGGCGGATGTGGCCGAACGGATCGACGACCTCGCGGTCCGCGAGCACGTCTCGCTGCATTTCTATGAATCGCCGGACTACCGGGTGATCAACCTGGTCGCGCCGGAGACCTGGCGCGTGCCCGGCGCGCGCCTGCAGCTCGACTACCCGGAAGACCATGCCTTCATCGAGGCCGTGCTTGCGGAGCTCGAACCGGTCCACGGTCCGGTATTCGGCCTCGCCCCGCTCGCCGCGTTGCTGCGCGCGCGCCCGGACATCGTCGCGATCAACCGGGACTGCGAGGAGAAGGCGCCGCGATGAATGCGTCCGCGATGCCGGCCGCCCTGTTCGGCTGCGGAAATGTCGGCGCCGGCTACGCCGAGGACCCGGTGATGGCGCGACACTATCCCTACGCGTCCCACAACCAGGTCCTGGCCGACCACCCGGCGATCGACTGGGTCGCCGCGATCGATACCGACGCCGAAGCTGCCGCGGCAGTCGCCGAACGCCACGGTTGTCCGGTCCACGCGACGGGGCC
>JAEPNS010000452.1 GCA_017643325.1 Alphaproteobacteria bacterium
GCCTCGTGCTGGAGGTCAACCTGTTCGACTTCGAGGGCGATCTCTACGGCCGCTACCTGCGGGTCGCCTTCGTCGACTTCCTGCGGCCGGAGAAGAAATTCGACGGAATCGACGAACTCAAGGCGCAGATCGCCGAGGACGCCCGCCAGGCGCGCGACCTGCACCTCGCGCGTGCGCTGGGCGCCGGGGATTTCATCGGCGAAGACATGTAACGTGACGCGCGCCCGGGACGGCTGTTGCCGTGGCCTGCCGGGCGCACTATAAGCCGCGCGATGTGCGGGAACGGATCATGACCATCGATTACAAGGACACCGTCTTCCTCCCGAAGACCGAATTTCCGATGCGTGCGGGGCTTCCCAAGAAGGAGCCGACGCTGCTCGCGCGCTGGGCCGAGCTCGACCTGTTCGCGCGCCAGCGCAAGGAGTCGCAGGGCCGCGAGCCGTTCATCCTGCATGACGGCCCGCCCTACGCGAACGGCCACCTGCATATCGGTCACGCGCTGAACAAGATCCTGAAGGACTTCATCGTCCGCTCCCAGCAGATGATGGGGCGCGACTCCAACTACGTGCCTGGCTGGGACTGCCACGGCCTGCCCATCGAGTGGAAGATCGAGGAGCAGTACCGCGCGGCGGGCCGGAACAAGGACGAGGTGCCGATCCTCGAGTTCCGCCGCGAGTGCCGGGAATTCGCCGAACACTGGGTCGGCGTCCAGTCCGAGGAATTTCAGCGGCTCGGCGTGATCGGCAACTGGGAAGACCCGTACACGACCATGAACCACCGCGCCGAGGCGCAGATCGCCCGCGAGATCGCCAAGTTCGCCATGAACGGCGGTCTCTACCGCGGCGCGCGTCCGGTGCTCTGGTCCGTGGTCGAGAAGACCGCGCTGGCCGACGCGGAAGTCGAGTACGAGGACCACACCTCGCCGTCGATCTATGTCCGCTTCCCCGTCCGCCAGGCTGGCGACCCGGCGCTGGACGGCGCGGCGATCGTGATCTGGACGACGACGCCGTGGACCATCCCCGGCAACCGCGCCATCGCGGTCGGGGCGGAACTCGACTATGTCCGCATCAGGGTGACGGACGTCGGCGAGAAAAGCGGGGCGGCCGTCGGCGACGAACTGATCCTGTCGCGCGACCTGCTGGAGGCCGCCTGCGCCGACATGGGTATCGAGGACCATGAGGAGGTTGCCACCCTCAAGGGTTCCGCGATCGCAGGTTCGGTGTGCGCCCACCCGCTCCACGACCAGGGCTTCGATCACGACGTCCCGGTCTACGAGGCCGGCTTCGTGACCACCGAGCAGGGCACCGGTTTCGTGCACATCGCGCCCAGCCATGGCGAGGACGACTTCTATCTTGGCCGCGAGCACGGCCTGCCCGTGCCCGACATGGTCGACGAGAACGGCTGCTACTACGACCATGTGCCGCAGTTCGCGGGCCTGGCGGTCCTGACCGACGACGGGGAAGAGGGCGAGGCCAACGGCGCCGTGATCAAGGCGCTGGCGGGCGAGGGCGCGCTGCTCGGCATCCGCAAGCTGACCCATTCCTATCCGCATTCCTGGCGGTCGAAAGCGCCGCTGATCTTCCGGAACACGTCCCAGTGGTTCATCTCCATGGAGACGAACGACCTGCGCGACAAGGCGCTGGCCGCGATCGAGGACACGCGCTTCGTGCCGCCCCAGGGACAGACCCGGCTGCGCTCGATGATCGAGACCCGGCCCGACTGGTGCATCTCGCGCCAGCGCGCCTGGGGGGTCCCGATTCCGGTCTTCGTTCACAAGGCGACCGGCGAACTGCTGCGTGACCAGGCTGTCTTCGACCGCATCGCCGAGGCGTTCGAGGAGGAGGGCGGCGACGCATGGTTCGACAGTCCGCCCGCGCGCTTCCTCGGCAACGACTACGACGCCGACGACTACGAACAGGTGATGGATATCGTCGATGTCTGGTTCGATTCCGGCTCGACCCATGCGTTCGTCCTGGAAGAGCGCGACGACCTGCAGTGGCCGGCGTCGCTCTACCTGGAAGGCTCCGACCAGCACCGCGGCTGGTTCCACTCCTCGCTGCTGGAATCCTGCGGGACGCGCGGGCGCGCGCCCTATGACGCGGTGCTGACCCAC
>JAEPNS010000453.1:0-271 GCA_017643325.1 Alphaproteobacteria bacterium
GAAGGACACGAGTTCGAAGGCGAGCGCACCACGGGAATCGGCGTGATAGTGCCCGTCCCAGTCCCGCAGTTCGGCGGCAGTGGCATCCTGCTCCGGCGTCAGCACACGCCCGGCGCGGTCGAGCTGGGCCAGCATCAGGTCGCGCAACGCCACCGCGGACGGCATGTAGACGTCGAGCTGGAGCGCCTCCATGTCGGCGACCGTTATGCGCGCGCCCGTCGCCAGAAGGTCACGCAGGCGCGAGATCCGGTCGTCGTTCGAGAAATGCCAG
>JAEPNS010000453.1:281-2089 GCA_017643325.1 Alphaproteobacteria bacterium
GACCGCGACATCGGCGTCGGCGGGCTTGTTGTTCGCCGAGGCCACATAGCCTTCGGGCGGGTCGAACGCGACCGGCAGGTCGAGCGCCGTCACGGTGTTCGCCCAGGCGTCCTGTCCGTTCGGGTCCACGAGCAGGTCGTCGGGCGGCTCCGGCGAGCGCGTCGGCAGCTTGACCGCCATCACCTGTCCGATATGCCCGTCGACATCGGCATAGACCATATTCTGGCCGGGCACGTGGAACCCGTCCAGGGCGGCGCGGAACGCCTCGAAGTCGCCCGCCTGGCTGACCCGGAGCATCGACGTGATCTCGTCGCTCGGCTGGTGGCCCATCCAGCGCAGCGCCACCTCGACGCCCTCGCCCGCCGACGGCACCAGCGGCGCGTCGGAGATCACAGGGCCGTAGGGCGTCTCGCGGACGGTCATCTCCGTATCGAACCACCAGCGCACGCCGATGGACTCTGTCCGCTCGGTGAACTGGTCGGCCGGCAGATTGCTGACATCCACGAGGTCGGTCGAGAGAGCGCGCATGTTGGTGCCGCCCCAGGAAATACGCTCGTTGCGCCCGAGTGCGATGAACGGCACGCCGGGGATCATCATCCCGACCGCGTGGTAGGACGGCGACTTGTAACCGGCCAGAAGCCAGAGGTTCGGCACGAACACGCCGAGATGCGGATCGTTGGCGATCATGGCGGCGCCGGTCCCCGTCCGCTCTCCCGACACGGCGACCGAGTTCGAGCCGGCCTTGGCGAAACCGAGCAGCAGCTCGTGGAACACCGACTGCTGCTCCTGCACGCCGGCTCCGATGCTGGGGATCGATTCGCCACCGTCATTGGTGACCCGGTCCCATATCTCCGGCCAGTCGGGCCGCTGGCGCAACTCCAGCATCCGAAACCAGATCAGCCAGTTCACGTCGGTCGAACCCAGGCGTCCGACGGCAATGACATCTTCCGCCGTCCAGAGTTCGCGTTCGAGACCGAGCACGCGATGTTCGTGCGGCAGTTCGTCGACGTTCTCGATGTAGTGGTTGAGGCCACGGACGAATGCGTCGAGCCACGCCCTCGTGTCGGCGGGCATCATGGCAAGCGTGGCTTCCGCCCCGCGCCCGAAATTCAGGATACGAAGCGAGCGGTCGAGGTCGGTGGCCAGCGGCCCGCCCATCTCCGCGACCCGACCGCGCACAAGAAGGCGCGCGACCGACATCTGCCCCAGCCGCAGATGGCCGTGGACCATCCCAAGCGCGACGGCGAGGTCTTCATCGGTTTCCGCCTCGATGAAGGGAACCTGGAAATCATTCCAGTGGATATTGACAGGTGCGCTGACCGGCGCCCCGGCAACCGGCATCATCGCCAGACGCGATTCCGTCGTCTCCGGCTCTGGCAGGGGCGTCAGGACGGCGCACCCGGCCAGGACAGAGGCCATCGCCGTCCCGGCGAGCAAACGGGCAATCCGCATCAGAGAGACTCCGGGATTTGAATATTCGGTACGCAATCCTTTACGGGCTGGGACGGCGGAAAGATCATGCTTTGCGGAAGATGGGAGTCCGTTCGGAGAAGGTCCAGTCGTTTTCGCATGACGGCAGTTTCCGAAACCCCGGCGACCCGGTACCTATATGGGTGAACGTGTATCACCGAAGCCGGTTTCATGCCGCTGCCCGACAGCATTCCCTTCTGGACATTCGCGCTCGGCGCACTGGCCTTCTTCACCGGCGGCCTGAGCAAGGGTGCTGTCGGTATCGGGCTGCCGCTGGTCTCGCTTCCCTTCCTCGCAACGCTGCTGCCGCCGCTCCAGGCCATCGCGCTGCTCGCGGT
>JAEPNS010000454.1 GCA_017643325.1 Alphaproteobacteria bacterium
CGAGATGGTGAACCGGCTGCACGAAACCTTTGTCTCGCGCGGGTATCCGACCGGCGTCCACTTCTTCACCGTGGATGCCGACGACCAGTCCTATGCGCGCTTCCTGATGCGCTGCGGCTACGCGCGGCCCGCGGTTCGCCAGCTTGTCTGCAAGACGACCCTCGACCTGGCCGAACAGACGCCGTGGCTGATCCGCGCGCGCGTGCCGGCCGGATACCGGGTCGGGCTCTGGGCCGAGGCGGGCGATGCCGCACGCGACGATCTCAGGGAACGAAAGGCCGCCGACCCGTCCCTGTTTCCGGATTCGCTGAACCCCTTCGACTTCGAGGCGGACTGCGACGCCGACACCAGCGTCGTGCTCTATCACGAAGACCGGATCGTGGGCTGGATCGTCACCCACATCCTGGACGACGACACGCTGCGCTGGACCTGCTCCTGGGTGCTGACCTCTATCCAGGGTGCGGGCCGGATCGTCCCGCTCTGGTGGGAGGCCGTCCAGCGCCAGCGCGCGCACACGAACCTGCCGCGCTTCATCTGGACCGTGCCGATGGAGGAACCGCGCATGGCGAGGTTCGCCGCGCGGCGCATGCGGCCGTGGCTGGAGTATCTTGGTTATGCGTGTACGGCCATCCGGCCGGGTACTGCGGAGGAAGCCGGCTAGGCAACCAAAATGGTAACCGGCGCGCCTGCCGCGACCGCGACGTGCGTAACCACGACTTCGAGGGTGGTTTCCGCGTTCGTGTTGACGTTGGTGTTCGTGTTGATGTTGGTATTCGTATGCACCACCCCGCCGCCCGAAATCGCATCGAGCTGTTCCTCGCTCAATGCTTCTCCGGTGTTCGCTTCGATATAGTCGCGCACTTCATCCACGGAAAAATCGTAACCGCGCGCTTTCGCGAACACGACGACCGAACCAATCCCGGAACCGGCCTCGACCAGTTCCTTCTGCATCTCTTCGTTCGCCTGCACGTCGGCATTGAAGCGTTCGATTTCCTTCTCGCTCATCGTGTGCGCTCCCTGGGCCGTCAGGCAGTGCCCGCTGCCGCGTCATCGATGCTCGGCTCATTCGTGACGGGCTCCAGCATCCGCGGGCGCGGGCCGATGCCGCCGTGCTTCGGGTCGTCGTCGAACAGGCCCTGCGCGAACAGCCCCTGGAGTGTCTCGCACACCATGAACACATCGGCCCCGTTGGCGATCAGTTCGGCCTGCACCTGGCCGACCGTCAGGTCGCCCTCCGCGACGAGCCGTCCAAGCCGCGCGGCATAGTCCAGGCCCCGGAAGGTGTGGATCATGGTGGAGTTGCGCAGCTCGAAGCCGTCCTCGAATTCCGTGTATTCGAGATCCGGGCGGAAGGCGAGAACGTCGTTCGGCTTCAGCTCGTTGCCGCAATGGCGCTCGATCAGTTCATCGATAACCTCGGCGAACTCCTCGACCGTCTCGAACTTTCGCTCGTCGTACACGCGGTAGCCCAGCGGCCAGCGCTCGCCGCCGCGCGTCGGGGACACCATGCGCACGGTGCGCAGCGGCAGGTTGATCAGGAAGCCGCTGACGCAGGCGATGGTCGCGTGATCGTCCTCGCCGATCGAGATCTTGTCGTCCTTGCCGGCCGCGCGGAGTTTCTCCCGGCGCTCGCGGGCCCGGCCCGCGTTGGCCTTGGACATGATGGCCTCGTGGTTCTGGGACACCAGTTCCACGCCCATCAGTTCCTCGGCCGTGAACTCCTCATGCACCTTGTTGAAGATCTTGAGGTTCACGATGGAGAAGCGGTTGGTCACGCAGCGGTACTTGTCGAACAGAGCCATCACGCGCCGGGTCAGGGCCACATCCTTCAGCGGCGCGGCGCTGGTCGTCTGCGGCAGGAAGCCGGTGACGTGATAGTGGTCCTCGATGAACTTGTCGTAGTCGGGGTTGTCCATCGGGTCGGTCGCCCAGTAGCAGAAGCCCGTCTGGGCAGCCGTGCCGAACCGGTCGACCATCACCTGCAGCATGCCGCGCCAAAGCTTCGCAACCTCTTCCGTGTAGGGCTGGTAGCCCTG
>JAEPNS010000455.1 GCA_017643325.1 Alphaproteobacteria bacterium
GACGGGTCGCGTGATCGAGTTCTACAACAAGGAAATCGAGGCGATGAAGGAGCGCATTGCCAAGGAACTCGGGTTCGAACTGGTCGACCACCGGCTGGAGTTGTTCGGCAAGCCGATCGGGTCGTCGGACGACGACGGGCCCGACTGAATGTTCCCCGGCAACGTGCAACAGCGCGCGCAATGAATAACATCGCGGATTCCAGGACGCCGCCCGCTGCCCCTCCGGCCTTGGAGGCGGCCCTCGCGGAACTCGGCTCGGGGTCCCTCGGAGCGCGCCTCGCCCGGGACGAGGCGGATATCGTCGCCGCCCAGAAGCTGCGCTACCGTGTTTTCTACGACGAGATGAAGGCGCAGCCCGACGCGGAAATGGCGGCGGCAAAGCGCGATTTCGACCCTTTCGATGACATCTGCGAGCATCTGCTCGTGTTCGACACCGAACGCGGGTCCGGCGCGGATGCGATCGTTGCGACCTACCGTCTCTTGCGCGGCTCGATCGCGCGCAAGCATGGCCGCTTCTACACCGCCGGCGAGTATGACATCTCCCCGCTCGACGGTGTCTCCGGCGAGATTCTGGAGCTGGGACGAAGCTGCGTCGACGCCGATTACCGCGGCCGCCCGACGATGCAACTCCTCTGGGGGGCGATCGCCCAGTTCGTGTTCCACCACGAGATCAACCTGATGTTCGGGTGCGCGAGCCTGCACGGGGTCGAGCCCGAGTCGCTCGCCCTGCCCCTGAGCTATCTGCACCATTTCCACCGCGCGCCCGAAAAGCTTCGCCCGCGCGCCCTGCCGGACCTGTATGTCGACATGGATTTCATTCCGGCGGACGAGATCGACAGGAAGGCCGCGCTGCGCGCGCTGCCGCCGCTCGTCAAGGGCTACCTGCGGCTCGGCGGCTTCGTCGGCGACGGAGCTGTGATCGATCACCAGTTCAACACGACCGACGTCTGCGTCGTCGTCAAGACCGACGAGGTCAACGACAAGTATTACCGGCACTACGGCCGGCACGCCCCGGACAGCTGGGCGGAACGCGAGGAGGCCCGCGCGCGCCGCGCCGAAGCGGAGGAGGGGGCGTCTTGACCGAGCCGACGGTCTACCACTCGCGGCTCACGGCGATCTCCCGGGCCGCGGTCTACGCCCTGTTCACGCTCCTGATGATCCCGGTGCAGGCGGTGGCCCTGTTGCTGCGCCTGCCGCTCTCGAAGCGAATTCCGCTCTGGTACCACCGCATCTGCTGCCGCCTTCTCGGCATCCGGCTCGAGGTCTTCGGCCGGCGGTCGAAGGCCCGCCCGACCCTGTTCGTGGCGAACCACACCTCCTACGCCGACATCCCGATCTACGGTGCGCTGATCCCCGGGTCGTTCGTTGCGAAATCGGAAGTCGGCGAATGGCCCTTCTTCGGACTTCTCGCCAAGCTGCAGCGCTCCGTGTTCGTCGACCGCCGCGTGCGCACCTCCCACCTGCAGGCAACGGCGCTGGGCAAGCGGCTCGAGGCGGGTGACAGCATGATCCTCTTCCCCGAGGGGACCAGCGACGACGGCAACCGCATCTTCCGGTTCAAGAGCGCCTTGCTGTCGGTCGCGGAGTTTCGGGTGGACGGCGAACCGCTAACGGTGCAGCCGGTCTCGCTCACCTACTCGCGCGTCGACGGCATCCCCATCGGACGCCACCTGCGGCCTTTCTATGCGTGGTACGGCGACATGGACCTGGTCGGACACGCCGCCGAGATGGTGGGCCTCGGCCGCCTGACCGTCACCGTCTCGTTCCACGAGCCGGTCACCATCGAGCAGTTCGCCTCCCGCAAGGAACTGACCGAGTACTGCGAGAAAAAGATTGTCGCCGGGCATTCCGACGCGCTCGCGGGCCGGATCCAGCCGATGGCGGGAACGGCAGGCCGATGGGACTGGATCCGCTGGCGTCTGCGCCCGCGCCTTCGCGACCTGAAGGGCCTGCGCCGCGCGAACAAGGGTTTCGCGAGCCCGCGCGAGAAGCGCGTCGCCCACAAGCAAGGCCGCCGGGTTGACTCG
>JAEPNS010000456.1:0-305 GCA_017643325.1 Alphaproteobacteria bacterium
ACAGTGCGGACCAACTGCATTTTGTCTTCGGACGCTTCGAACTTGTCTTCGAAATCACGTGTCACGCCGTGATAGAGCTGTGCGACGCCCGCAACGGCGACCGCGACACCGAGCAGGGCGACGAACCATGCTCCCCCAGGTTGCTGCATCAGCCAGGCTGCGAGATCCTGCTTGTCCGAACTGCCGCTTCCGTTCGTCCCGCCGGCCATGGCCGCGCTGATCGCCCAGACGCCCAAAGCTGCGTGGGTGGCGCCACTGGCGACATAACCGATGCGGACCGCGTATCCGACGGAATCGCTGCCATC
>JAEPNS010000456.1:315-2003 GCA_017643325.1 Alphaproteobacteria bacterium
CTGAGGGCCTGCACCACGCGCCACACGGCATAACAAAACAGCCCAAGGCCGAGCGCAAACAGGACAAGCCCGCCGAAACCGGTGTTCAGGACCCAACCCAATGCGCCTTCCGGGCCGATGACGTCGCTGCGGTCACCGGAGGCTGCGAGCAGGGCGAACACACCCACGATGATGTACACTACCGCCCGGGAGCCGTATCCGGCCGCGATCATGGGACGAATTTTCGAAGCGCTTGAAGCCATGCCGGCCTCGCTGGTTGCCTTGATCTACCTTGGAACAACGTTCCGACGCGCGTTCGGGTCCCGGGAATAATCAGGGCAACCCGGCGCTTTTGTGCGGCATGTGAAAGTCACAGGATCGGGGAACCCCTGACGGGGCTGTTCAATCCCTGCGCGCGGCGCGACGCGGTTCGTCCGAGCGGCTCGCGAAGCGGAGATCTTCCAGCAGCCGGCGAACATCGCGTATACGCAAAAGCAGGCGGCTCATCGAATGCCGAAGTTCCAGCGCCGAGTCCTGATTCCGCAACGCATGTTCGGCATCGGATTCGAGCTCGGTGATCGGCGAACGGAGATCGTTCGTGATTTCCTCGATCACTTCCCGGCGGTCGGTTTCCTGCGCGAGCAGGTTGTCGTGCGCCGCGCGAAGTTCCGTGGTTTGCTCGTCGACGGTGCGTTGCAGTTCCGAACGCAATACCATCGTTTCCTGCAGCGTGTTGGCCATGTGCTCGAAGGCTCGGGCGAGGTCCCCGAGTTCGTCATCTCTTCGCGTCCTGATGTCGACGCCGAAATCGCCTTTCTCGATCCGTCGGGTGGCGTCGGCCAGTTCACGGATCGGCGCACTGAGACGCCCGGCGAGAAACACCGCGATCAGACCGGCAAGCAACAATGCCACAACACTGACAACCAAGAGCTGGACGATCTGCTTACGCATCTCCCGATCGAAGGCGGACGCAAGGTCGAGTTGCATGACCGATATCTGTCGGTCGACGAAACCCGCATCGATCAGGACCTCAAGCGCCCCGAACGTGTATCCGCCGGCTGCGATCGGTGTGACGATACGAATCATATTCTCCGGCCTGATCTGGATCAGCCGCTCGCCGTCGCCCATGGCTCGAACCACATCGTCCGGTGCATCCGACCCGAACGTCTCGAGCGCCTCCGATCCGTCGTGGAAGACAGTTCCGTCGCGCGCATACACGAGCACGGCGTTGACTTCCGGGCGTTCCAATAACGACGTCAGGACACTTCCCACCCGCTCGATATCCTCGAAAAACAGGGGTTCGAGGGCGGCGCTCGCGGTCAGGATGCTGAGGGAAAGTGCGTTTTCGCGCGCACGGTTGGTCAACGAGGCTTCAAGGCGTTCGAGGCTCCGTTCACGAAACTCGTCGCTCAGGCGCTGGTTTGTCGAGAAGTGATAAAGCGATATCGCGACCGTAAGTCCGGCCACGAGGCTGACAAGGACAAGGACGTATTTCGTTCGGATGTTCAACGGCGTGCGGCGTCCATCAGCGCGAATGGTGCATGTCGATGGATTTGCGCATCCAGTCGATGTCGGCCTGATCGGAAGCGGAGATTTCCTCGAACCGCTGAAGCTTGAAGTACTTTCGCAGGACCGCGCGGCCTTCCTCGTGTTCGTGGAGACCCAGGAGTATCTCCGTCAGCCGTGCCTTCGTGCTTTCCGGCAACGAT
>JAEPNS010000457.1 GCA_017643325.1 Alphaproteobacteria bacterium
GTGCTGGGGGTCGTGCTGACCGTCATCATGGTTCTCGTCGCCCAAGGTATCGGCAGCTAGGAAGGGGATGGAACAATGATGATCGACGATCCTTTCCTGTTGCATCTGGTTCGCTGGCTGCATGTCGTCAGCGGTGTCATGTGGATCGGCCTGCTCTGGTACCTGAACTTCGTCCAGGTACCGACAATGCCGAAAATCCCGGACGAGATGAAACCGGCCATCGGCAAACACATCGCGCCGGCTGTGCTTTTCTGGTTCCGCTGGGGCGCAGCCGCTACGGTGCTGTTCGGCCTCCTGCTCGCGTGGATGCAGGGCACATTGGGCACATGGCTGGCCATCGGGTTCGCCGACGGCAGTTCGCTGAGCGCGATGATCGGAATCGCCATGTGGTTCGGACTGATCATGGCCTTCAACGTCTGGTTCGTGATCTGGCCGAACCAGAAGATCGCGCTGGGCATCGTGGATGCACCGGCCGAGAAGAAGCCGAAGTCGGCCCGCACCGCGATGCTGTTCTCGCGGACCAACACACTGCTCTCGATCCCCATGCTCTACGGCATGGTGGCGGCTCAGAACCCGCCGTTCTGACCGGAGCAGTAAGATCGTTCCAACGGGGCCCTTCGGGGCCCCGTTTTCATTCGGGGGTGTCGTCCGGCAGGGCGATCAGGGCCGCAGCCACCTGCCGGTCCTCCGACAGCAGCAGGTTGAAGGTTCGTGCGGCAGCGCCCGTGTCCATCGGCTCGATCACCACGCCGCGCGCACGCAAAGGGTCGCGAAGGCGCGACGGCACCAGTTCCATTCGCGGGCCGCAGCCCAGCAGCAGGATCTCGAGTTCGTCGGCCATCTCCAGCACCGGCGCGAAATCCTCCGCACCGAGGTCCCCGAAGCGGGCCACGGACCACGGGATCGTCCGTTCCGCAAAAACGATGACCGAGGTCTCGTGAACGGTGCCCGACACGCGGAAGCGGCCGGGGCCATAGG
Source organism: Alphaproteobacteria bacterium (assembly GCA_017643325.1). Taxonomy (GTDB): domain Bacteria; phylum Pseudomonadota; class Alphaproteobacteria; order UBA6615; family UBA6615; genus JABJAG01. Next base: position 979 of record JAEPNS010000457.1, read on the forward strand.
CCTCGACGATCTGGTAGGGCTCGTTCGAGCTGTCGCCGGTTGCACTCACGATCTGGTTTCGGCGTCGTCCCCGGGCTCGCCGTCGCTTCCGCCTGTCTCGCTTTCCTCGTCCAGACCCGCCACGAGGGCTTCGCGGTTGAGGTTGAGCGCGAGAAGCGCCGGCACGGCGATGAAGACCGACGAATAGGTGCCGATCAGCACACCCCAGATCATCGCGAGCGAGAAGTCGCGGATGATCGATCCGCCGAAGATCGACAGCGCGATGAGCGCGATCAGGGTCGTGACACTCGTCATGAACGTGCGCGACAGGGTCCGGTTGGCCGCGAGGTTCAGCAGCGCCGGCATGTCCATCTTCTTGTAGCGACGCAGCTCCTCGCGCACCCGGTCGTAGATCACGACCGTGTCGTTGATCGAATAACCGGCGATGGTGAGGATCGCCGCGACCGTGGCGAGGTTGAACTCGAGCTGCGTGATCGCGAAGAGACCGATGGTGGTGATCACGTCATGGGTCAGCGCGATCACCGCGCCGACGCCGAACTGCCACTCGAAGCGGAACCAGATGTAGATCAGGATCGCGCCGATCGCGAGGGCGACGGCCCAGATCGCGGACTCGATCAGCTCGGCGCCGACGGTCGGCCCGACGAACTCGGTCCGCCGGTATTCGGCGACCTGGTCCCCGAGCGCTGTCTGGATCGCCTCGATCGCCTTGACCTGCTCGTCCTCCTCGCCGTCCTGCTGCTGGACGCGGATCAGGATATCGTCTGGCGCACCGAACTCCTGGATCTGCACCTCGCCCAGGTTGAGCGCGCCGATATCCTGGCGCAGCTGCGGGATGTCCGCGGGACCCTCGGTCTTGACCTCGATCAGGATGCCGCCGCGGAAGTCGATTCCGAAGTTCAGGCCCTGGGCGAAGAACATTGCGATCGAGACCACGATCAGGATCGCCGACAGCGGATAGGCGAACCGCCGGTAGCCGACAAAGTTCACATTGGTGTTCTGGGGAACCAGGTTGAGCTTGTAC
>JAEPNS010000458.1 GCA_017643325.1 Alphaproteobacteria bacterium
GATCGTCGCCTATCTCGTGCTCGGCTGGGCCGTGCTGCCGCTGTACGGCCCGCTGGTGGACTCGGTCTCGACCGCGAGCCTCATGCTGCTGCTGGCCGGCGGCACGATCTACTCGGCCGGTGTCGCGGTCCACCTGTCGCGGCTGCGCTACCAGAACGCCCTGTGGCACGCGATGGTGCTCGCCGCCGCCGCCTGCCACTACGCGGCGGTGGTGGACACCGTGATCCTGCGCGGCTGAGGGCGGTCGGGCCGAGGGGGCTCAGAACGTCTGCGCGCCCTCGAGCATGGCGAGGCCGGCGTTGGCGCAGATGCGGTCCTGCTCGCCGGTGCCCGAGCCGATGCCGACACCGCCGATGCACTTGCCGTCGACGATGATCGGCAGTCCGCCGGGCAGGTTGATGCGCTTGCCCTGGGTCGCGATGGCGAGGCGGAGGTCCACGCCCTCGGCGATCTCGCCGGTGGGCGACCGGTAGATCGCGGCGGTGACCGCCTTGGCGATCGCCGTGTCGGTGGACAGCGCGAAGGCGCCGTCCATGCGCATGAACACGATCAGGTGGCCGCCGTCGTCGACCACCGCGATGCATTGCGGCTGCCCGATCTCGGCGGCCTTGGCGGCGGCGCCGCGCACGATGGCGCGCGCGCCGGCCTCGGTAAGCCTCGCGTGGGGAATGATGGTGTCGGACATGGGTGACCTCGATCCTTGATTGTCGTTGTATGGCGCGCCGCCGTCAGTCCCGCGTCGGCTGGCCGTTGGCATAGAATTCGCGCCGCTCCAGCAGGTCGAACAGGTCGTCGGTGCGACCCTGCTGGCGCAGCAGGCCGAACAGTTCGCGCTCGCTCGTGAGCATGTCGGCACCGTTGGTCTCGCGCCTGAGATAGTCGATGGCCCGCTCGATGGCCACGACCGCGTCGCGGTACTCGCCGAGTTCGGCGTGGGCGGCCGCGAGCGCGGCCAGGTTCTTCGAGCTCGTCTTCCGCCGCAGCGCCGCGTTCACCCATCTTTTCGCGAGCGCGCCGTCGCGCACGGCGATGTCCGGCGACGTGGACAGGACCCAGCCCAGCGCGATCATGGCCTCGACAAGGCCCCGGTCGGCCGCCTTGCGGTACCACTCGACCGCGCGCGCGTCGGAGGTCGCGACGCCGCGTCCGTATTCGTGGGCGATGCCGATGTTGTACATCGCGCGGGCATCGCCCAGCGCGGCGGACCGGCGGTACCACAGCATCGCGAGAGAGTAGTTCCGCCCGACGCCCTTGCCGTGGCTGTACATGGTGCCGAGGTTGTTCATGGACTTGATGTGGCCCTCGTCCGCGAGGGTCGACCAGATCTCGGCGGCCTGGTCGAAATTGCCGCGCTGGTAGGCCTCGAACCCGCGCCGGAACTCGCGTTCCTGCTGCTTGTCCTTTTCGGTGACGATGGGCCGCTGGGTCGGCCGCGCGTCCGCGGCCGGCGACGCCGAGAGCAGGGCGAGCGCGGCGGCGCAGGCGAGCGCGGCGATACGTGCGCGCTGCCTCACTGCGCGATCCCGGCGCGCGCGAGGCGGCGGTCCGCGATCGCGCCGCGTACGGCGCCGACGGCGAGGATGATCGCAGCCAGGTGGACGGCGAACTGGGCGCCCAGCTCCGGGACCCGTGCCAGAAGCAGCAGCGTGTCGAGGACAAGCAGGAGCAGAAGCGACCACGCCGCCGTGCGTGACCCGCGCCAGGAATACGTGCCCAGCGCGCCGTACAGCAGCGCCAGGAAAAGCTGGATCGTCGCGGGGATCAGCGCGTCGCCGCTGATTGTCGATTGCTCCGGGACGATCAGGATGATCAGGACCGCGCCGAGCAGGAAATGCACGGCCACCATGATCCAGCCCGCGACGCCGCCGTTGCGCATGGCGCGCGCGGCGGCCTCGGGCGTGTCGGTGCGCGGATAGAAGATGTGCTGCAGGAGTGCGGCGGGTTTCATCATGGGCCTTTGCGCCTCATCCAACCATTCGCGGGCCGCC
>JAEPNS010000459.1 GCA_017643325.1 Alphaproteobacteria bacterium
CGGGGTTGGACGCGATCATGATGTCGATGGGATCGCCGGGCATCAGCCCGATGAGCATGAACACGACAACCGACATGATCGAGAGCACGACGGCCATGCCGAACAGCCGCCGGGTCAGGAAAGCGGTCACCGAGGACCTACTCCGCCGTCCAGTTCTCGACCCACAGGGTGCTCGGATACTGGTGGCCGGTGGGTGTCACGCCCTTTAGCCACTTCGGCATGATAAAGGCGTTGGCCCGGAAGTAGAGCGGAAGCACAGGCAGGTCTTCCGCGTAGGTTTGCTGGATCGTCGTCCAGTGCTCTGTCTGGTCCGCGTCGCTGCACTCCACCTCGACCCGGTCGATCGCCTCGTCCATCACCTCGCTACGGTAGCCGGTGTAGTTCTGGCCCGACCAGCCGTTCTCCGGGGTCGGAATCATCGTCGAATGCAGCGTGGTTCGCGGCACGTTCTGAGGGCTGGAAAACCACGCGAACATCGCCATGCCGGTGAACTCGCGCTGACGGATCGTCTGGCCGAACAGCACTCGGGCCGGCTGGTTGCGGATGCGCAGGTCGACACCCACGTCGCGCAGGTTGGACTGGATCACCTGCTGGACCAGCTCCCGGACGCGGTTGCCCGCCGTGGTCATGATCTCGAGGCGGAGCGGCTCGCCCGCTGCGTTGTGGCGGATCCCGTCGCGGATGTCGGTCCAGCCGGCCGCGTCGAGAAGTGCTTTCGCCTGCTGCGGATCGAACGTGTATTTGCGCACGTCGTCGACATGTACCGAATCCAGCGGATGCACCGAGGTGTCGGCGACGGGCTGCTTGCCCTCGAACAGGCGCTCGCTCATGGAGGTCCGGTCGATGGCGTGCAGCAGTGCGCGGCGCACCCGTACGTCCTGGAGCGCCGGGTTGTCGAGCATCAGGTCGATATGCTCGTAGAACAGCCCGGGCTTGAAGACGACGTTGAAACGCTCGCCGTGCCGCTTCTCGAAGGCAAGCGCCTGGTCCAGCGAGATGCCGTCCTCGCCGGCGATGTAGTCGATTTCGCCGGACAGCAGGTTTGCTTCCAGTGCCGCAGTGTTCTCGATGGTGCGCACGGTGATCTTCTTGAATTCGGGCGGTGCGCCCCACCAATGCGGGTTCGGTTCCAGGACGACGGTCGCGCCCGCCTCGACGCGCGTCACCCGGTAGGGGCCATAGTAAAGCCCCGGGTTGGTGGGGTCGCTGTCATAGGCATTGCGCGTGCGGTAGGCGGCGGGATCGGTGGCGGTCGGGCGTTCGAGATGGGCCGGCACGATATTGAAGTCGTTGATCGCCTCGGCTTCGCAGGTCCGCTTGTTCCAGTAGATCGTGAAACTCCGGTCGTCGGTTGCCTCGATCTTCTCCATGCGGCGGTAGAGTTCCTGGTTGTTGACGCCGGCCGTCTCGTCGCGGCCGATTTCCCAGGTGAACAGCACGTCTTTTGTGGTCACAGGCGTGCCGTCGCCCCAGGTCGCGTCCTGCCGAATGGTGTAGTCGACGGCCAAACCATTCTCGCCGCCGGGTGCCGTCCAGTCGCGGATCGTCCCGGCTTCGCGCGACGGCAGCGTCTCGCACAGCATGCAGATGAGTTCCCACTCCGCGTCGTAGACCGTGAAGGGCCGCCGGCTCATGCCGTGGATCAGCGAAAGTGCGACATGGCTCGCGAGGTTCGGGTGGAAGCCCTGCGGAAACTGTCCGATCCCGATGACCAGTTCGTCTTTCTGTGCGACCGCCTCGGCACTCGCGAGGACGGTTGCCAGCGCGGCGGCGGCGATGAAAGCGGGTGCGCGCACGTGATTACTCCCTGTCCAGCAATGTGGAGTTTAGGCCATGGGAGTGTGGCGTTGTCGAGGCCGCACCCATCACGGATGCGTTTGTACGGCGGTCAGCCGCCCATCGGCGTCCAATCGTCGGGAGCGGACAGGTAGGCCTCGACGCTGTCGAGCTGCTCGGTCGAGAAGTTGCCCTGTTCG
>JAEPNS010000045.1 GCA_017643325.1 Alphaproteobacteria bacterium
GCTCATCGTGTCGTCGGTGCGCGATATCCTGGTCGAGCCGGGCAAGCCGGAGCGCGTCGACGAGATGGTGGAACGGGTCCGGCGGTTCTTCGATCTGGCGCTGATCCACGGCGACCCGGATTTCATCACCTTCGAGGAAACCTTTCCGCGCATGGCCGAGATCGCGGACGTCTCGCAGTACACGGGTTACGTCGCCGACCCCGCTCTCCGGCGCCAGCCGGACGGGCCGGGCGCCGGGGAAGTGGTCGTCTCGACCGGCGGCGGCGCTGTCAGCGACGACATGCTGCAGGCGGCCATCGACGCCCGCGCGCTCTCGCCGCTGGCCGCGGCGCCGTGGCGGGTGCTGATCGGCCACAACCTGCCCGAAACGGATTTCCGGGCCTATCGCGATTCCGCGCCGGATGGCGTTGTCGTCGAACGCGCGCGAACCGATTTCCGCCAGCTCCTCGCCAACTGCACGCTCTCGATTTCTCAGGGCGGATACAACACGGTGATGGAGGTCCTCGCGGCCGGCACCCGGGCGGTCTGTATTCCCTACGCCGGCGGGCTGGAAAGCGAGCAGACCCTGCGGTGCGAGCTCCTGGCCGCGAGAGGCGCGATCGAGGTGGTTCCACCGGGCACCGTGACCGCGCCGCAGGTCGCGGCCGCCGCCGAACGCGCCCTGACGCGGCCCGACCATATCGTCGCCCCTGTCGACATGTCAGGCGCGGAAAAGACGGGGGCGATCCTGAAGTCGGCACTGAATCAGCACAGAAATACCGGATTCGATCACGATTCAGGACAAATCGAGGTTAACCCCGACGCATGATCCGGTTAGGCTACATACAGGGAGACGATCCGGTTTGAGGGGACCGGATCAGGCAGGGAGTGTTGCGAGACCCATGGCCTTGGCGATGACCGAAGGCGCGTTTGTGCCGGAATCGGCCTGGAATGCCCTCACGCATGAACTCGACCTCTGGCAGGAGGCCGGGCGCGACGCGACATTCTGGTGGCGCGACGACGATGCCGGCGACCATACCGACGCCCTGGACGCGCTGCTCGACCTGCGCGACGCGCTGGACATCCCGCTCGCCCTGGCCGTCGTGCCCGCCGCTGCGACGCCCGAGCTGCGCACGCGGCTGGAACGGGCGTCCGGCATCTCGGTTCTGCAGCACGGCTACTCCCACAAGAATTTCGCCGGCCCCGAAGACCGCAAGATCGAGCTCGACGGCTCGCGCCCGGCGGCCTATGTCATCGGCGATCTCGCCACCGGGGCGCAGGCGCTGTCGGGCTTCGCGGCACACCTGCCCGTCCTCGTGCCGCCGTGGAACCGGATCGCGCCGCACCTCCTGCCCTACCTGCCGGAACTCGGTTTCCGCGGGCTGAGCACCCTCGGCCAGCGCATGAAGGCCAGACCCCTCGCGGGCCTTGTTGCCAACAACGTGCATGTCGACCCGGTGGACTGGCGCGGCAGGCGGACCGGCCGCCCGGGCGCCTTCGTCGGCGCCGACGCCGCGCTGGCGGACATCATCGCCCATCTGGCCGCCCGCCGGGCCGGGCAGGCCGACCCGGACGAAGCCACCGGCCTGATGACCCACCACCCGGTGATGGAAACGGAATCGCAAGCATTCGTGCGCGACCTTGTCGCCGCGGTGCGCGACCATCCCGCTGCCCGCTGGCTCGATGCTTCCGAGGTCTTCGACATTTCATGAGCCTGCACCGTTACCATCGCCGCGACGTGAGCGCGGATTTCCTGCGCGCCGGGCTTGGCTTTGCCGCCTGCGTCGCGCCCATGTTCTTTCTCGCGCCCGGCGCGCCCGCCACCTATGTGCTGGCCATGCCCGCCGCCTTTTTCGCGCTGTTTGCCGTGCGAACCTGGAACAACGCGCGCACCGCGATCGAGCTGGACGAAACCGGCATCACCGCGCGCGGCGGCACATCGGGACGCATCGACTGGCAGGACCTCCGGCGGCTCAAGCTTTCCTACTTCTCGACACGGCGAGACCGCGAGGCGGGCTGGATGCAGCTCAAGCTGACCGGAAACAGCGGGAGCATCACCCTCCATTCCACGCTCGAGGGATTCGAGGACGTCTGCCGCGTCGCCCACCGGGCCGCCGTTGACGCGAACATCGAGCTGTCCGATGCCAGCGCCCGCAACTTCCAGGTGCTCGGCCTCGGCGCGCCGCTGCCGCCGGCCAACACGGTCCCCGCCGCACTGAGCGGCTGGGGCAACCCCGCGGACTGGCGGCGATGAGCAACCTTCTCGATGTCCGCGACCTGAAGGTCGAGTTCACCATCCACGGCGAGCAGGTGCCCGCGCTGGACGGCGTCTCGTTCCGCATCCGCGCAGGCGGCACCACGGCGCTGGTGGGCGAATCCGGATCGGGCAAATCGGTCACCAGCCAGGCCATCATGGGCATCCTGCCGAACATCGGGTCCATCGCCGGGGGGGAGATCCTGTTCACCGACCCCAACGGGGACGGGACACCCGTCGACCTGACGAAGCTCGAGCGCGACGGCACGAAGATGCGCTCGATCCGCGGCGGACGCATCTCGATGATCTTCCAGGAGCCGATGACCTCGCTGTCGCCGCTGCATACGGTCGGCGACCAGATCAGCGAGGCCCTGCACCTGCACCGCGACGTCGACAAGCCCACCGGGCAGGAACTCTCGACGGACATGCTTCGCCTCGTCGGCTTTCCCGACCCGGCGCGGGCGATGAAGACCTATCCGTTCGAACTGTCCGGGGGCCTTCGCCAACGCGCGATGATCGCGATGGCCCTGGTGTGCCGGCCGGCCCTGCTGATCGCTGACGAACCGACGACCGCGCTGGACGTGACGATCCAGGCCCAGATCCTCAAGCTCATCAAGGACCTGCAGTCCGAGCTCCACATGGCCGTGCTGATGATCACCCACGACCTGGGGGTCGTCGCAAACGTCGCCGAAGAGGTCGTGGTGATGTTCCGCGGCAACGTCATGGAGAGCGGCAGCGTCGAGGACATCTTCACCAACCCGCAGCATCCCTACCTGAAGGCGCTGCTGAATGCCGTGCCGCGCTTCGACCTGGAAGAGGGCGAGCGGCTGGTGCCGCTGCGCGAGGTGAAGGCGGAAGCGGGCAGCATGCTCAAGCCGGATCCGGAACGCGCGCGCGGCAAGAAAGGCGAGCCGCTGCTGCGCGTCGAGAACCTGAGCAAGGAATTCGAGATCCGCAAGGGCAGCTATTTCGGCTCGCGGGAATCGCGCTCCGTGCTCGCGGTGGACGACGTCAGCTTCGAGATCGCGCGCGGCGAGTGTCTCGGCCTCGTCGGCGAATCCGGCTGCGGCAAAACAACCACGTCGAAGCTGATCATGCGCGCACTGTCGACCGACAGCGGCAGCATTACCTATTTCGACGGCGAGGAGCCCGTCGACGTGCTGGGCCTGCGCGGCCGGGAGCTGAAGGAATTCCGGCGCAAGGTCCAGTTCATGTTCCAGGACCCGTTCGGCTCGCTCAACCCGCGCATGACAGTCTTCGACATCATCTCCGAGCCGCTGGTCATTCACGAGATCGGCGACTCCAAGAGCCGCGCGGACACCGTACGCGAACTGATGCGGCTCGTCGGCCTCGACCCGCGCTTCCTGAACCGCTACCCGCACAGCTTCTCCGGCGGCCAGCGCCAGCGCATCGGGATCGCGCGCGCGCTGGCCCTGAAACCCGACCTGCTGATCTGCGACGAGCCTGTCAGCGCGCTGGACGTCTCGATCCAGGCCCAGATCCTGAACCTGCTCAAGGACCTGCAGTCGGAGCTCGGCCTGACCTACCTCTTCATCAGCCACAACCTGGCGGTCGTCGACTACATCGCCGACCGCATCGCCGTGATGTGCGCCGGACGGCTCGTGGAACTCGCACCGAGCGAGAAGCTTTTCAAGAACCCGGCCCACCCGTATACACGTGCGCTCCTCTCGGCCGTGCCCGAGCCGAACATCGAACGCCGGCTCGACCTGACCGAGCTGATGGAAGACCGCGCATCCGACCCGGCCCGCTGGCCGGCCCCGTTCACGATCGACGACAGCAGCCGGCCGCGGCTGGTCGAGCTGTCCGAAGGTCATTTCGTTCGCGCCGACCCCGACCGCGGCGCGCTGCCGGAGGTTGCCTGACATGCATGCCCGCGCCCTTCTCGCCGCCATCGGATCGCTTGCACTGCTTGCGTCCACCATGGCCCCCGCCGCCGCGTTCCAGCAGGCGCCCGCGCTTGCCGCCGAGGTCGAGGCCGGAAAGCTGCCGCCGGTCGACGAGCGCCTGCCCAGCCCGCCGCGCGTCGTGGAGCTGGAAAATGTCGGCCAGTATGGCGGCGACCTGCGCATCGCCATGTCGCGCGCGCGCGACACGCGGATGATGACCGTCTACGGCTACGCCCGGCTTGTCGGCTACGACAGCGACTACAACCTCGTTCCGGACATCCTCGAATCGTTCGAGACCGTCGACGACAAGGTCTTCACGCTGAAGATCCGCGAGGGCCACAAATGGTCCGACGGCCACCCCTTCACGACCGAGGATTTCCGTTACTGGTGGGAGGATGTCGCCAACAATCCCAAGCTCGCGCCACTGGGGCCGCCGATCCTGCTGAAGGTCGACGGAGAGGCCGCCAAGGTCGAGATCATCGACGATCGGACCATCCGCTACAGCTGGTCCAAGCCGAACCCGTTCTTCCTGCCGGCAATGGCCGGCCCGCGGCCGCCCTTCATCTATCGGCCCGCGCATTACCTCAAGCAGTTCCACGAGAAGTATGCCGAACCGGACGAACTCGAGGAGCGGATCAAGAAGCGCCGGATGCGCGGCTGGGCGCCCCTGCACAACAGCCAGGACAATCTTTACGACCAGGACAACCCGAACCTGCCGACACTGCAGCCCTGGCAGAACACCGTTCGGCCGCCCGCGCAGCAGTTCGTGTTCGTCCGCAACCCCTATTTCCACCGCGTCGACCAGGAGGGCAACCAGCTCCCGTATATCGACCGCGTGCTGATGAATATCTCGGACGGCAAGCTGATCCCGGCAAAGGCGGCCGCGGGGGAAATCGACCTGCAGGCCCGCAACCTGTTCATGACCCACTTCACCTTCCTGAAGCAGGGCGAAAAGGGCGAGGCGTTCCAGACCCGCCTGTGGGAAACGGCCCAGGGGTCGAAGATCGCGCTGTTCCCGAACATGCACGTCGCCGACCCGGTCTGGCGGGACCTGTTCCGCAACCGGGACTTCCGGCACGCGCTCAGCCTCTCGATCGACCGCGAAGAGATCAACGAGGTCATCTATTTCGGCCTGGCAAAGCCCGCCAACAACACGGTGCTGCCGCGCAGCCCCCTCTACAAGGACAACTATTCGCAGGCGTGGGCCGAGTACGATCCCGACAGGGCGAATGAGTTGCTCGACGGCCTTGGCCTCGACAAGCGCGACGGCGACGGCGTGCGCCTTCTTCCCGACGGACGCCGCATGGAGATCGTGGTCGAGACGGCGGGCGAGGAGACCGAGCAGACCGACGTGCTGGAGCTGGTGCACGACACCTGGCTGGATGTCGGGATCAAGATCTTCACACGCCCGTCCCAACGCGAGGTGTTCCGCAACCGCATCTTCTCCGGCGAGACCCAGATGGGGGTCTGGTCCGGGGTCAACAACGGCATCGTGACGGCCAACATGAGCCCGGCCGAATTCGCGCCGACGCAGCAGGTTCAGTACCAGTGGCCGAAATGGGGCCAGTACTACGAAACCGACGGACAGGCCGGCGATACCATCGACATGCCGGCTGCCCGGGAACTGTTCGACCTCTTCAAGAAATGGCAGGTCGCGAATTCCGAACAGGAGCGGCGCGATATCTGGCACCGCATCCTCGAGATCAACGCCGAGGAAACCTTCACCATCGGCGTGGTCTGCTGCACCAAGCAGCCGGTCGTGGTCGCCGACACGCTGAGGAACGTGCCCGAGGAAGGCGTCTACGCCTGGGATCCGGGCGCCCATTTCGGGGTCTACCTGCCCGACACGTTCTATTTCGCTGACGCTGCCAGCCGATAGAGGCCCACGGACACCGCGCTCGCCATGCTTCGATACATCGCCCATCGCCTGCTCCTGATGATCCCGACACTGCTCGCGGTGAGCGCGCTGGTGTTCCTGATCATCCAGCTCCCGCCGGGCGACTATCTGGAGACCCTGATCGCCGAGATGCAGTCGCGCGGCGAGGCGGTGGACGAGAACCAGATCGCGGCCCTGCGGGAGGCCTACGGCCTCGACAAGTCTCCGGTCGAGCAGTACTTCGCCTGGCTGTTCGGCATGCTCCAGGGCGACTTCGGCTGGTCGTTCGAACACAACCGACCGGTCTCCGAACTGATCGGCCAGCGAATCCTGCTGACGTTCGTCGTGACCTTCTCGACGATCATGTTCATCTGGATCGTGAGTTTCGTGATCGGAACCTATGTCGCGACCCGCCAGTACAGCGTGTCCGACCACATCGCCACCCTGATCGGCTATCTCGGCCTCGCGACCCCGAATTTCCTGCTGGCGCTCGTGCTGATGTATCTCGCGAACCAGTGGTTCGACACGTCCATCGGCGGGATTATGGACGACGAATACCGCAACCAGCCCTGGTCGATCGACAAGATGCTCTCGGTGCTGGAGCATCTGTGGATCCCGGTGATCGTGATCGGCACCTCCGGCACGGCGGGGATGATCCGCCGCCTGCGCGCGAACCTGCTGGACGAACTCCAGAAACAGTATGTCGTGACCGGCCGCGCCAAGGGCCTGCCGCCGCGCAAGCTGCTCTGGAAATACCCGCTACGCATGGCGATCAACCCGTTCATCGCGGATATCGGCTCGATCCTGCCCGAGGTGATTTCGGGCTCGGCGGTCGTGGCGGTCGTGCTCAACCTGGACATCACCGGGCGCATGCTGCTCGACGCGCTTCGCGCGCAGGACATGTTCCTCGCGGGCTCCTTCCTGATGTTCCTCGCGCTCCTCGTCGTGATCGGAACGCTGCTGTCCGACCTCGCGCTCGCGGCGCTCGACCCGCGGATCCGGCTTGGCGGGGGCGCGACGCGATGAGCGACATCGACCGGCCCAAGGATCCGCGCGACACGCGCGCACCGGACAAGGTTGCGCACTTCGTCTCCGACGCGCCCTTCGATCCGGATGTCGAGGTGGTGCTGACCGAGGAGCAGGAACGCTACTACATGGCCTCCCAGTGGAAGCTCATGTGGTGGAAGCTGCGCCGGCACAAGATCGCGGTCGGCGCCGGCGTCTTCCTGCTGCTGATGTACCTGATCGCGGCCTTCGCCGAGGTCGTCGCTCCCTACGAGCTCCAGCACCGCGACGTGCGGCATATCTACGCCCCGCCGCAGAGCGTCCACATGTTCCACGAGGGCAGCCTCGTGGGGCCGTTCGTCTACGGCTACACCTCGAAGCGCGACCCGGAAACGCTCGAGAAAATCTACACGCCCGACACCACGAAGGTGCACCGGATCCGGTTTTTCTGCGCCGGCGGGTACCGCGGCGCGGAGTACGAGTTCTGGGGGCTTTTCACGGGCGACTTCCACCTTTTCTGTCCGGAAGGCACGCGCGAACCGGTGTTCCTTCTCGGGACGGACCGGCTGGGCCGCGACATGTTCTCGCGCATCGTCTACGGCGCGCGCATCTCGCTCACCATCGGCCTGATCGGCATCATTCTCAGCTTCGCGCTCGGAATCGGGATCGGCGGGCTTGCCGGGTTCTACGGCGGCTGGGTCGACAACGTCGTGCAGCGCGTGATCGAGGTCCTGAAGTCCTTCCCGCGCCTGCCCCTGTGGATGGCTCTCTCGGCCGCCCTGCCCGCGAAATGGTCGCCGATCCTGATCTATTTCGGGATCACCCTGATCCTCGCCCTGCTCGACTGGCCGTCGCTGGCGCGCGCCGTGCGCTCGAAACTGCTGTCCCTGCGCGAGGAGGATTTTGCCGTCGCGGCGAGCCTGATGGGCGCGAGCACGAAACGGATCATCGGCAAGCATCTGGTGCCCAGTTTCGCCAGCCATCTGATTGCCTCGGCGAGCCTCGCCATCCCGGAAATGATTCTCGGCGAGACAGCGTTGAGCTTCCTGGGTCTCGGCCTGCGCCCGCCGGTCACGAGCTGGGGCGTGCTCCTCAACGAGGCGCAGAACATCCAGGTGGTGGTGCTCTACCCGTGGCTGATGGCGCCGATGATTCCGGTGATCCTCGTGATCCTCGCCTTCAACTTCCTGGGCGACGGTCTGCGCGACGCCGCGGACCCCTACAAGTAGCCGCTAGCGGGCCGGCGTGTCCGCATCGACAACGACAATATCCAGGTAGGCGTCGACGCCCTCCACATTGCGGCCAAGGCGCTTTTCGTAGCGGTGGAGCCCCTCGAAACCCTGTGTCCGCGCGCGGTTCCAGATGTCGGTCGAGATAATGGCCCGCGCACCCTCATGCTTGGCGTGCTTCTCGAGCTTGGCGGCGAGGTTCACGGTGCCGCCGATCACGGTGTATTCAAGCCGCGCCTCGTCTCCGACGGCGGCGAAGATGAGGTTGCCCGACGCGGCCCCGGCGTTGACCGTCAGCCGGCCGAGGCCGCGCCGGTCGCGCTCCCGGTTCCACCGGTCGATCACTTCGATCGCCTCCTCGACGGCATGCAGCGCATCGCGTGCGTAGGTGCGGTTGGGCGAGACGGCCCCGAAGGTCGCCATCACGCCATCCCCGAGAAACTTGTCGATGACGCCGTTGTTGTTCTGGACGATCGGGACGATGCGCGCCTGGTATTCCGACAGGAGCTGCACGAGACCGGCCGTGTCGACGCGGTCCGACATGGCGGTAAAGCCCCGGATATCGAAAAACACCACGGCGGCATTCCGGTGCTGGCCTTCGCCGGGCCGCAGTTCGTCGACGCTGTCGGTGATCCGATCCGCGACATAGGTGTCGAAGAAGCGTGACAGGTCCCGCTTGGCCGTGCCTTCAGAGACGGCCGAGAACAGGGCGCCGCGCGCGCGCACGACGGCCGCGGCGAGGATCGCGGTGACCAGCGCGATGGTGATCAGCTTGTCGAACTCGGCGCCGAGCAGGATCGTGTTGCCGGTCATGTACTCGACATAGTCGCGGGTGACCGTCATCTCGCCCGTCTCGAACGCCGCCGCATAGAGCACGAGCAGCGCCCAGCCCACGACGGCCGTCGCACCGGCGAGGATCACGTAGCGCGCATCGAACCGCAGCGCGCGCAACGCGATAAAAATGAAGACGTACAGCAGGGTCGGCGCCTTCAGGTAGAAGGACGGCGGCTGCTGGTAGGTCCGGTGGAAGCTCCAGATGAGCACCATCAACAGCGCCATGTCGGCGATGACGGACAGGGTGAGAAACCAGCCCGGCAGGCGTCGGCGGTGACTCGCGACCAGGCGCACGACGGAAAAGGCGAGGTAGGCCCCGAGCGCCCAGGGCGTCAGCTCGAACGCGATGTCGCCCTCGAACGGGCGCGGCGAGATCAGGAACAGGCCCCCGAACACGAGCACGATCACGATCTGGACCCACGAGATGATCCGCTCCGAGCGATCCTGCTGGCGATCGATCTCCTCGCGCACGCGCCCGGGCACGTCCCGGCGCATCAGGGCACCAACATTCGCGAGTGAAACCATCTTTGTTCCGCATTCCGTCAGGCGCCGGCAGGACAGGCGCCACGCACCGGAATATGGGGTCGGGCCGGTTCCGGCCGCTTCAAAGCAGTGTGATCGCGACGTGTCCGGCCGACCGGGTGCAGGTCAGACTTCGAGGACCAGCCCCTCGCGTGCCACGATCGTGTCCTCGAACCGCTCCCTGGCTTCGGCCTCGATCCGCGACATGACCGTGTCGGTGTGCGACGGGTCGTGATGGAACGGAACATATGTTTTCACGCCGGCCGCTTCCGCCAGTTTCGCGCCTTCCTGCCATGTGGAATGGCCCCAGCCCTGGTGGGCCGGGTACTCGTCGTCGGTGTAGGTCGCGTCGTAGATGAAGACGTCGGCGCCCTCGATGAGCCCGAGGATATTCTCGTCAAGCTCGCCCGGCACGTGTTCCGTATCGGTCACGTAGCAGATCGCGCCCCGTCCGTATTCGATCCGGTAGGCGGTCGCGCCGTTCGGGTGATTCAGCGGGCAGGTCTTCACGACTGCACCGCACCCCAGCTCGAAGGAGTCCCCGGCCTTGAAGTCGTTGAATGTCTTGTCCGACGCCATCACGCCCATCGGGACGGGAAACAGGGGTGCCGTCATCATGCCGCAGAGCACGTTTTCCAGGCCGCCGTCCTTCGGCTCCAGGTGGCCGGCCCACATCCGCAGGGTGTTGCCCGGCACGTAGGCCGGCCCGAAGAACGGAAGCCCGACGATGTGGTCGAAGTGGGTGTGGCTCAAGAGGATATCGGCGTCGACCGGAACACCCGGGGCGAAGGACAGCCCGAGCGGCATGATGCCCGAGCCCGCGTCAAGGATCACCCGGTCATCACCGCACAGGACCTCCACGCAGGACGTGTTCCCGCCGTAGGCGACGGTCGCGGGCCCGGGACATGCGATCGATCCGCGCACGCCCCAGAATCGCACCGAAACGGATTCGTCGGCCGTCATCCGCCGTTCCAAGCCCGAACGCACGAGCGGACGTTCCGGAGCGGCGACGTGCGGTATAATTGTACGCCTGCAGTCATGACGCCGGAGTGTGCATGAACCGCAGCGCCCGCGAAAGTGCCGTTTCGATATAAACAGCAGCGGCTTGCGGCTCGCTCGACGGCAGGACAAGATCGGCCTCCTCCCTTCGCGTCCGGCCGGACAGCAGCATGTCAAACCCAGAAACACAGACCGCGGATACAAACTGGACAGGCGTGTCGTACGGCATCGTGCTTGGCTTCGTGGCCGCGTATTTCCAGTTCAAGGTCCCGCCGGTGCTGCCGGTCATGATTGACCTATACGGTTACGAGAAGGTCGTCGGCGGTGGCCTGATGTCGATCTTTGCGGCTGCGGGGATGCTCGTGAGCGTGCGGGTCGGCCGCGGAATCCGGCGTGACGGGGCCGTGCGATACCTCGCGGCGGCGTTCGCGCTCATGCTGTCGGGCACCGCGCTCGGCCTGGCATTCCCGGAGAGCGGCGGGGTGATGCTGGCGTCGCGCGCGATCGAGGGGCTGGGCGCCGCCGTCCTCGCCGTGTGCATGCCGGCATTCTCCAACATGAGCGCCGGACCAAAACATCTGCCGATTGTCATCGCCGCCCAGGCCACCTGGATTCCGGTCGGCCAGCTGGTCGCAAACCTCGTCGCACAGCCGGCAGTCGCGCAGACATTGTGGCAGCCCGTATGGTGGTTCGGCGCTGCCGCCACCCTTGCCGTGGCGTTCTGGACGTGGCGCATCGTGGCTCGCGACACTGTGCCGGGCGTGGCGCACCGGCCCGCACCCGCGGGGACTGCCGACGCAAACGCGACCGGCGGCGAGACCGCGATATCGAGCGCTGAGACGCGCGCACTCTGGCTCGCGGCAATGTTGTTCTTCCTCTGGCAGGCCCAGTTCATGGGCTACTTCACTTGGTTCAACGTCTATCTGGTGGAGGTCTTTGCCTACGAGGCCGACAGGGCCGTTGCGGTGAACCAGATTCCCGTCGTGGTGCTTCTGATTTTTGCGCTGATCGGCGGCGTCATCCTGAAAACAGGACTCGGCGTGATCCGGCTCCTCACGATCGCGCTCGGCCTGCAGACTCTCGGGTGGGTCCTGATCCCGTTTGCGGAAAATCTCGCGATCGGGCTGGCGAGTCTCGTGATCTGGGGAATTGCGGCCGGCCTGACGCCGACCTCGCTGTGGGCGCTCCCGTCGACGCTGCTCGGCGGACACCGCGCCGGCACGGACGCGTTTGCCGTCGTGCTCACCGGGCGCTATCTGGGAATTCTCGCCGGACCGATGATCGCGTCCGGCGTGTTCTTTATCACCGGCGAATGGGACACGGCACCCTATGTCTTCGCGGGCATCGCGCTCATGACAATTCTGGGGACCTGGCTGTTCGGGGCGCAAATGGCACGGCTGCGGGCCGAAACCGCTCCATCACGGGGCCGCTAGGGAACGAGCTTGTAGCCGCCCGGCTCCGTGACCAGGATGCGCGCGTTCGAGGGATCTGACTCGATTTTCTGGCGCAGGCGGTAGACATGGGTCTCGAGCGTATGGGTGGTCACGCCCGCGTTGTAGCCCCACACCTCGCCTAGGAGCGTGTCGCGGCTGACGACCTTGTCGCCCGCGCGGTAGAGGTACTTCAGGATCGCGGTTTCCTTCTCGGTCAGCCGCACCTTCTTTTCGTCTCCATCGACGAGAATCTTGTGCGCCGGCTGGAATGTATAGGGGCCGATGGTGAATACCGCATCCTCGCTCTGCTCATGCTGACGAAGCTGGGCGCGCAAGCGCGCCAGAAGGACATTCAGCCGGAAAGGCTTGGCGATATAGTCATTCGCCCCTGCGTCGAGTCCGAGAATCTGGTCGGCGTCGGTGTCGTGGCCCGTGAGCATGATGATCGGCGACTTGACACCGTTGCGACGCATGAGGCGGCAGACCTCCCGCCCGTCCATGTCCGGGAGCCCGACATCCAGCAGGATCGCGTCGAAGTATTCGTCTTTCGTGATCTCCAGCGCATTCGCTGCGCTGTCCGATTCCGACGTGACGAATTCCTCGTGCAGGCGAAGCTGCTCGGACAGGGAGTCGCGCAGGGCGTCGTCGTCATCCACGAGAAGGATCTTCTTCCCGGTGGTCGACTTGGTTTCCACAACATTCATCGCCGATGGTCCCGTCATCACGCCCTCCGTCACGCGCTTACCTGGACACCGCGCCAGAAGGCGACATGGTCCCGGATGTTTTCCGCGGCGGGCTTGGGCTCGGGATAATACCATGCAGCGTCGGTGTTTTCCTGCCCGTTGGCCACGACGGTGTAGTAGCGGGCCGTACCCTTCCAAGGGCAACCGCTGGTCGTTGTGCTTTCCCTGAAATGCTCGCGGTTCAGTGCGCCGGGTGGAAAATAGATATTGCCCTCGACCGTTTCACAGGTCTCGCTTTCAGCAAGCACGACATCGTTCCAGATCGCCTTTGCCATGGGGTGCCCTCCTGTTCGATCCGTAAGTGGCGACGCGCGACGGCAAAACAAGACCGGAGACCCGGCCGCACCGGCGTCACGATCGATCACGTTCCGGAGAGGTGGCGTGCCGGTGACCGCTATCGGAGGCCCGGGGCTCATATTGCCGGTCGGCCGGGCTTGGCGCATATTCCGGGCTGGCAACCCGGACGATCCATACATGAACCCGATTCCAAGAACTCTCCAACCGGTCGAACGCGCGATCGGAGACCTCCGACGGGGCGCGACGATCGTGCTGGTCGGCAGGGACAGCGCGTTGCTTGTCCAGGCGGCCGAAGGCATTACCCAGCCGGACCTCGCGCGGATTTCCGCGCTCTCGAAGGCGCCCGCCGCGCTCCTGCTGACCGCCAGGCGCGCGGCCATCCTGGGGCTGACAGAGCGCGCCCAGGGCGCTGTCCGGCTGACGTTGGCCGGCGGCGTGACAGCGGAGGCCGTGCGGACGATGGCGGATCCTGCGTCGCCGCTATCCGGCGACCTGCCGCCACCCGTCTCGATCGAGACAATCGACCCCGATTCCAAGGCCGGTCGCTCGGAAACCGGCGCCATCGAGCTTCTCAAGCTCGCGAGCCTGCTTCCCGCCGCCGTCGTGGCGCCCGTGCCCGAGGAACGGATGGATTACCTGCCGTCCTGGGCCGACAGCGAATCGCTCCTGACCACCGAACTCGACGACGTGCGCAACTATCAGGATATCGAGGCGCGCACCCTCGTGAAGGTGGGCGCGGCGCGGGTTCCCCTGGAAATCGAGGAGGCCGTTGAAATCGTTGCATTTCGACCGAGTGACGGCGGCCGCGAGCACCTCGCGATCGTGATAGGGGCACCCGATGCCGGAGCGCCCGTGCTGACCCGTCTGCACTCCGAATGCTTCACGGGAGACCTTCTCGGCAGCCTGCGCTGCGATTGCGGTGACCAGCTGCGCGGCGCCATCGCTGAAATCAGCGCCCAGGGCAGCGGCGTTGTGCTTTACCTCGCGCAGGAGGGCCGCGGAATCGGACTGGTAAACAAGCTGCGGGCGTATGCCCTGCAGGACAACGGATTCGACACCATCGATGCGAACGAACAGCTCGGGTTCGATGCGGATGAGCGGATCTACCGTCCCGCGGCAGAAATGTTGCGGCAGCTCGGCTTCCAGCAGGTCCGGCTCCTGACCAACAACCCGGACAAGGTTGCGGCACTCGAGACCGCCGGCCTCGAGGTCGTCGAGCGCGTTCCTCACAGCTTTCCATCGAACGTCCACAACGAGTTCTATCTGGCCACCAAGAAAAACCGCTCCGGCCATCTGTTCTAGGCACCATTTTCCCGGGCCTGGCACCTATTGCCGGGCAGCCCCTGCCACCCGCTCGGTAGTGTTTTTCAGTGTCCGCCTAAGCTATTGATAAACATGACGGTAGTGCTGACCGGTCATACCGCAGCATCTGGCATCGCGGTTGCAATATCAGTGGCGTCATGACCCTTACGCCCACGATCGATGAGACCGGATCGTCCCTCGTCTACCCGGACTCCGCCAGCAGCACGCCTTACACCGCAAGCACCGATGCGGGCGGGTTTTTCGACACGCTTCTC
>JAEPNS010000460.1 GCA_017643325.1 Alphaproteobacteria bacterium
CTTCGCGAGGGTCGGCGGCAACAGCGGCGCCCCCGGCGTGAAGACAGGGGCCCTGGTGGTGCTGGTGACCGCACGCGGCGACACAAACGCCTCGAGCCTCGCCGCCAACATCGGCATCGGCGACGGAAGCATCGTTGCGGACGGGCGTCTCGAGAACCTCGCGGCCGGAACGCCGACCGGCGCGATGGCGCTCAACGTCAACCATCCCGACATGGTCGCCTTCGTGCGCACCTTCGCGAACGACTACCGTCCCGCGCTGGGGCAGGCCGGGCCGTTCGAGCTCAAGTCCGAACTCGCGCTCCAGCCCGAGGTCATGACCCTTTCGAAGCTGGAGGGCCGGGCGGGCCCTGTCAGCTACAACGGCAACGCCCGTGTTGCGCTGGGCGGGGTGCGCCCGAACGTGACCGCCCAACTGCAGACCAGCGAGATCATTGTCGACTGGTTCCTCCCGGCCCCGTCGCAGGGCGGGACGGCATCAGCCCGTTCGGGCGGCGGGGGCGGCGCTGCGAGCGGCGGATCGTCGTCCGGCGGCGGCCAGCGGTGGTCGCGCGAGAGGCTCGATCTCTCGGCGCTCAGTTCGGTGGATGCGGACGTTTCCGTCGCGACGCCCGCCATCACCTACACCGATATCAAGGTCGAGCAGCCGCAGCTGGCCGTTACGGTGAAGGACGGCGTGCTCAACCTCAACCGGCTGTCGGGCAATGCCTTCGGCGGCGGGTTCAACATGACCGCGCAGGTCGCCGACCGCGAGGTGCCGACCATGCAGTACGCGCTCAAGGTCGAGGGTGCGGACGCGGCCAAGTTCGTCGGCGGCGCGTCGTCGGGCGGTGACAAGGGCGTTGCGTCGGCACTCGAGCTTCTGTTCCCGGTCTCCGACCTGAACCTGGTATCGGGCACGCTCGGCGCGGACCTCAAGGTCGCCTCGCGCGGGCGGAGCGAGTCCGAGATGATCTCGAATCTCGGCGGCGACGGCGCCGTGCAGTTCACCAACGCCGTCGTCGAGGGCGTCGACGTGTGCGCCATCAGCAACCGCCTCGACAATATCGACGGCTTTGAAAGCCTGCTCGCGCTCGCCGCCGGTCCGAAGGGCGGACAGACGAAGATCGCCGCCTACAACGGCCGGTTCGATATTGTGAACGGTGTCGCCACGTTCCCGCAGCAGACGATCAATCCGGATTGCGCGACCGTCACGGTGTCCGGCCAGACCAACCTGCCCCAGTGGACGATCGCCATGCGCGCGCAGGCGGCCTTCCCGGCGCATCCGGAATTCCCCGGGCTCATCGTGGAGCAGTCCGGTTCGCTCGACGCGCCGAACACGCGGCTCGTCAACCTGAACGCGCTCAACCAGTTCATCGCGGGCAAGGCCGCCGGCACGGCGCTGCGCAAGCTCGCCCCGGATATCCAGAAGGTCCTGCCGAAAGAGCTGGATAGCCTGCTGCCGGGCCTCACCGGCCGACGCAGCCAGCCGCAGCAGACCGAGCCCGCGACGAACGAGCAGCAGCAGGCGCCGGCCGAGACCCAGCAGCAGCGGCCGGCCGACCCGTTCCAGAACCTGCTCGAGGGGCTGATCCGGCGCTAGCGCCTCAGGTCTTCCAGCACGTAGACCCGGATTGCGCTCGACAGGCTGCCGTCGCGGCCCCGGTCGATCTCGGTGACGAGCTCGTTGACCGACATGCGCCGGTCCTTGGCGATCTTGCGCAGGTGGTCCCAGAACACGTTCTCGAGCGAGACGCTCGTGCGATGGCCCGACACGACGACCGACCGCTTCTTGTTGGCCGACTGCCGGGGCAGGCTCTCGATGATGCTGTCCATCGCCACGTGCTTTCTCCGGTCTCCCCCGTCATGCGGGCGCGATCATGTTCTCCGGCTTCACCCACTCATCATACTGCTCGGCGGTGAGCAGGCCCAAGTCAATTGCGGCCTCTTTCAGGGTACTCCCGTCTGCAAATGCCTTTTT
>JAEPNS010000461.1 GCA_017643325.1 Alphaproteobacteria bacterium
GGCCAGGAGGTGCCCCATCTGCACATACACCTGTTCGGCGGACGCCGGCTGGGCCGGATGATCGAGCCTGCCGCCTAGCAGGCCTGCGTTCCGCGCGTATTGCCGGGCGCGTGCATGCGCGCGACAATCAGTGTCACGGAGGAACGCCGAATGACCTACGAAACAATCGATGTACAGGAGATGTCGCCGGCCTGCGGCGCGATCGTGGAGGGCACCGATCTCTCGCAGGAGCTCACGAACCGGCAGTTCGACGAGATCTATGACGCTGTCGTCGACCGCGTCGTCGTTGTGTTCCGGGACCAGGAATTGACCCCGGAAGACCACATCGCGCTCTCCCGCCGGTTCGGCGAGGTGCAGCCCTCGGCCGTGTCGGCGTTCGAAAAGGATGAATCCTTTCCGGAAATCGACATTCTGGAATACGACGCGGACAACCCGCCCCACGTCACACGCGACCTCTGGCACACGGACTTCGCGGGTACCGAGAAGCCGAGTTGGGGCACATTGCTCTACGCCCGCGATATCCCGCCGGGCGGCGGTGACACGATATGGGTCAACAGCGTGGCAGCCTACGAGGCGCTGTCCGACCGCATGAAAGCCCATATCGAGGGCCTGTGGGCGTACCACGATTCCTACCGGCCCTACGGCGAGCATGTGCGACCCGAAATGTACGAAGGTGACAAGGGGACCGACTACATTCGCGACAAGCGCGCGCAGTACACGCCCGCACTGCACCCGGTGGTCCGGACCAATCCGGATTCGGGAAAACGCGGCCTTTTCGTGAACGAGTCGATGACGACCCATATCCAGGGCATGGATCGGCGCGAGAGCGACTATCTGCTGCGCTACCTGTTCGATCACCTGCGCACGCCGGAATTCCAGTACCGTCACAAGTGGCGGGCCAACGACCTCGCCATCTGGGACAACCGGACCTCGCTGCATTACGCGCTGTTCGACTATGCCGACCACCGGCTTATGCACCGGATCATCATGCAGGGCGATGTTCCGCGGGCCTGATTGCTGCACAACAATTGTTGTTTTTCAATACGTTGTGAGAAATCTCGACAGCGCACCGGCCGCATTTTGTTGCGGCAATGCTGCGCAGCATGAGCGGGTCGCGGCGATTCCGGGGTGGGGGGAGGAACGCCCATGAGTGAGGCGCAAACTGCGGCCGAGCGTATCGTCGACTGCCTGGTCGAGACGGGGATCGATCACTTTTTCGGTCTGCCCGGCGGGGCGACCATGGAGATCTACAAGGCGCTGCATGGCCGCGAATCCGAGATCCGGCCGATCGTGCCGCGTGACGAACAGACCGCCTCCTGTATGGCCGACATGTACGGCAAACTGACGGGCCTACCCGGCGTGTTCGCGGGGCAGGGGGCATTTACCGGATCCACAGGCATGTTCGGCGTCATCGAGGCCTTCCTTGCGTCGACGCCGATGCTGGTGTTGACGGAGATGACGGATACCGACGGGTTTGTGGTGCACGGGCCGATCCAGTCCGGCAGCGGCCAGTATGGTTCGTTCGACCTGCCAGCGATGTTCAAGGGCGCGACCAAGTACACCGCGACGGCGCACAAGCCGCGCGAGGCGGTGATCATGACCCAACTCGCGATCAAGCACGCTCTTGCCGGGCGGCCCGGCCCGGCGGCCTGTGTGTTCCGCGCCGCGTCGCTGGCGGGAACGGTCGAGCCGAACGGATTGCCGGAGATCCACGAGACCAGGAGACTCCTGAGCACGACAAAGACGCTGCCGCCGGACGCTGCGCTGGACTCGGTTGCCGGCGCCTTGCAGGCGGCCGCGCGGCCGGTGATCGTCGCGGGTAACGGCGTGCGGATCGCGCGCGCGTACGACGACCTCCGGCAGCTTGCCGAGGTCCTGGGGGCGCCCGTGGTGACGAGCTATCTCGGCAAGAGCGCAATCGCTGAGACCCACGACCTTGCGGCAGGCGGGAT
>JAEPNS010000462.1 GCA_017643325.1 Alphaproteobacteria bacterium
GTCGCGTTTCTGGAGAATTGAGGCCCGATCATCCGCGTTGTTGAGCGACGCGGAATGGTTGTGCGACGGTCGCCCCGCGTTGGATCGGTGGGGCCATGGTCGTCAATATCTCAATCCTTCTTGCGTTGTCGCTCGCGTGGGCGTCGAACTATGTCTTCATCTCGACCGGGGACAGGGGGTTCGAACCCTTCACGGCCACGGCGTTTATCGCAGTTCTTGCCGCGATCTTTCTGCTGATCGTCGTTCGCGGGGTCATGCGCCGGCCGCTCTGGCCGACGCTGCGCGCGAAGCCGGCCGTGCCTGTCGTGATGGCGTTCACGGCCCTGGCGGCACCGCAGCTGAGCTCGGTCATCGCGGAGAACTCGATTTCCCCGGACCTGGCAACAGTCGTCGGGACGGCGGTCCCCATCCTGACATTTCTCGTCGGGGCGTGCGTGCTGCGCACGGTTCACGCGACGGCCCTGAACTTCGTCGGCGTCGCCATCGCGGTGGCGGGGATCATCGTCTTCGCGGATCCGGAACAGCTGTTCGGCCAGCAGGCCGAACTGATCGGGATCGCGATCATGCTGTCGGGTGGTGTCGTGTTCGTCGCGAACGGGCTCTACGCCGCGCAGCGCACATCGGACCTGGACCAGTATGTGCTGACCGTCTGGATCGTCGTCTTCGCCGCGATCGGCCTGTCCGTCGCGGCCCTCATCCACGAAGGCGTTCCGGACCGGATGCCGGGGTGGGACTGCATCGCGGCTCTTGCCGCGTCCGGCGTGTTCGGGACCGGCCTGGCCTATCTTCTGTACTACCTCCTGATCGCGCGCGCCGGCGCCGGGTTTACGTCCCTGTATGCCTTCCTGGTGCCTCCGCTCGGCGTCGCGCTGACCGCGGTCTTCCTCGACGGCGGCCTGAGCCTGCGCCATGCGCTCGGCGTCGCCATCGTGCTGGCCGGCCTCGCGCTGGTGCTGTGGCGGCGGAAGGACACGCAGCCCGAAGGTTGACGACACGCCGTTTCGCACACGACACTTGGCGTCGGTTTGGGAATCAGCTGGGGTACGGGCGATGGGCTCAAGTTTTGTTCGGGAGATCGGCCGTACGGCATTCGCGCTTGCGGCGCTGACGATGGTGGCACAGACGGCGCTGGCGCAGGACAATTCCTGTCCCGCCCACAAGGCCGAGAAACTTGTCGCCAAGGACCCGCAGATGTGCGCGCTACTCGACGCGACGGTGCGCGCGCCGGGCAAGCTTCCGCTCGCCGAGTACGAAGCCAAGCTCGGCGAGTATCTCGGGGCCTTCTGTCACCGCAATGCGGATGCCGGTTGGGTGCGCGACAAGCGCTTGCGCGACACGGGGCCGTTCGTCTCCACGCTCGTCGACGGCGAATGGATCGGGTCGGACCACGGCGTCCATGCCCCGGTCGTGATCTGGTACTCCCCGGAAGCCATCGCGTGGATCCGTCAGAACCGCGCGGCGGGCGACGAGGGGCCGGGCCCCGACGCGAGCCCGGTGCCCGACGGGGCGATGATCATCAAGGAGATGTACCCGGCCCCGGCGGATCGGTGCTCGTCGCACGACCCGCTCGAGCTGCTGCCGACGAGCGGCGCGGCCGTGATGATCCGCGACAGCGGGGCTTCGCACGACGGGTGGTTCTGGGGCTGGTTCGGCTGGGAAGGCGAGGGCTGGGCGCCCGACTGGCCGGCGAACCAGCAGGCCAACGGCTATCCGCTGATGGGCTTCGGGCAGTATTGCGTGAACTGCCACGCGTCGGCACGGGACAACCTGACATTCTCGTCGGCGAAGAACATCCAGGGCGAGCCCGGTGTCCCGCTCGCCTATCTCAGCCAGGACGAGGCGTGGCGCGACCCCTTGCCCGCGCACCATGTGGCGCGCGCCAAACCCAAGACCGATGCCGCCGATGGCGATACGCCGCTGAAAGAGTG
>JAEPNS010000463.1:0-1634 GCA_017643325.1 Alphaproteobacteria bacterium
TAGGCCGCTCTGTTGACCGACAGCAAGGGCAAGCGACCCGCCTTCGCGGACGTCCCCGCGCCCGAGACCATTCTCGAAGTCCTGCGGACCTCCGACGAGGCGCTTCCGACCCGCGAGTTCGCACGCATGTTCGCACTCAAGGGCGAGCAGCGGACCGGATTGCGAAAGGTCCTGCGCAAGCTCGAGGACGACGGTCGCATCGAGCGGGTCCAGGGCCGCCGCTGGCGGATCGCGGCCGCACTCCCCCCGGTCGCGGTTCTCGAGGTTGTCGGTGTCGACGAGGACGGGGAAATGCGCGTGCGTCCGGCCGACGCGGATGCCGCCGCGCGCAATCCCCGCATCGAGGTTCGCCCGCCCCGGCGGAACATGCCGGCGCCCGGCATCGGCGACCGCTTCGTCGCGCGCCTGGCCCCGCGCGGGGAGAACCGCTATGTCGCCACACCCCTGCGCCCGGCGCAGAGCCGCAGCGAGACCATCGTCGGCCGGTACCGCGAAAGCCAGGAAGGCGGGCGCATCGCGCCGCTGGAACGCCGGCACCGGGGCGACTTCCTCGCAGCGGGCGACGGCAACGTGGACGCGGCAGAGGGCGACCTGGTCGTAGTCGAACTGCTTCCCGCGCGCCGGCTCGGGCTGCCCCCGGCGCGGATCCTGGAGAATATCGGCGCCGGCGACGCACCCGACGCCATAAGCCGGATCGCGATCCACCGCGCCGGAATTCCGGACCACTTCCCCGACGAGGTTGTTGCCGAGGCCGAGGCCGCGTCACCGCCGACACTGGGCGGGCGCACGGACCTGCGCGACGTCGCGCTGGTCACGATCGACGGCGCGGACGCCCGCGATTTCGACGATGCCGTCTTCGCGGAACCGGACAGCGACCCGGAGAACCGCGGCGGCTGGCACGTGGTGGTCGCCATCGCCGACGTGGCGGCCTATGTCCGCCCCGGCTCGCCGCTGGACAGGGAAGC
This sequence comes from Alphaproteobacteria bacterium, assembly GCA_017643325.1. Classification (GTDB taxonomy): domain Bacteria; phylum Pseudomonadota; class Alphaproteobacteria; order UBA6615; family UBA6615; genus JABJAG01. The sequence goes on from JAEPNS010000463.1 coordinate 966, forward strand.
CTACAAGCGCGGCAACTCGGTCTACTTCCCCGACCGGGTCGTCCCCATGCTGCCCGAGGCACTGTCCAACGGCCTGTGTTCGCTGCGCCCCGACGAGGACCGCGCCTGCATGGCGGCCGACCTCTGGATCGGCCCGGACGGCAGGCTCAAGCGTCACCGGTTCCGCCGGGGCCTGATGCGGTCGCGGGCGCGGCTCACCTACGAGGCCGTGCAGGCGGCGCACGATGCCGGGGAAGATCCGGTCGCGCCCGGCCATCTCGATCGCCTCTTCGGCGCCTATGAAGCCCTTGCGGCGTCCCGGCGCGCACGGGGTTCGCTGGATCTCGAGCTGCCCGAGCGCCGCGTCGAACTGGACGACGACGGAAACGTAACCAGCATCGCAACCGTCGTGCGGCTGGACGCGCACCGGCTGATCGAGGAGTTCATGATCGCCGCCAACGTGGCGGCCGCGCGCGAACTCCAGCGGCTGCGCCAGCCGGTGATGTACCGGGTTCATGACGAACCGTCGCGCGAGAAGCTCGACGACCTGCGCGAGGTGCTGGCGGGGTTCGGTGTGAACCTCGCGCGCGGCGGCATCCTGCGCCCGAGGGATTTCAACGCGATCCTCGAACGGGTCCGGGGGACGCCGGACGAACGCACGGTCCACGAGATCGTGCTCCGCAGCCAGAT
>JAEPNS010000463.1:1644-1918 GCA_017643325.1 Alphaproteobacteria bacterium
GGCGGAGTATTCGCCGGACAATATCGGGCATTTCGGGCTGGGCCTTCGCGACTATGCGCATTTCACCTCGCCCATCCGCCGGTACGCGGATCTCCTCGTCCACCGCGCGCTGATATCCGGGCTGCGGCTCGGCGACGACGGGCTCGGCGCCGGGGAACGCGAGCGGTTCGAGGAGATCGGCGAACATATCTCCCAGACCGAGCGCCGCGCGGTGAGCGCCGAACGCGACGCCAACGACCGCTATACGGCCGCCTACCTCGCCGCGCGGGTCGGC
>JAEPNS010000464.1 GCA_017643325.1 Alphaproteobacteria bacterium
AACGGCGCCACCGGCCGGATCTGCCGCACCCAGCACATCCGCGGCTCGCTCGCGCCGATCATCGCGGAGGGCGGGCTGGAGGTCGGCGGCGACACGGTCGTGCCGCGCCTGCTGCTGGCCGGACGCAACGAGGACCGACTCGCCGAAGTGGCGAAGGAATACGGGATCGCAGACTGGACCACCGATCTCGACGCGGCACTGGCAGACCCCGACTATCCGGTCTTCTTCGACGCCGCCGCGACGCACCTGCGCCTAGACCTGCTGCACCGGGCGGTCGACGCCGGCAAGCACATCTACACCGAGAAGCCGGTCGCGCCGAGCGTGGAAGACGGGCTGGAACTGCTGCGCAAGACCGAGGCGAAGGGCCTCAAGCACGGCGCTGTGGAGGACAAGCTCTACCTGCCCGGTTTCCGCAAGCTGTCGAAGCTGATGGACGACGGCTTCTTCGGGCGCGTGGTGAACTTCGAGCTCAAGTTCGGCTGGTGGGTCTTCGACGGGATCGAGGCCGAGTCCCAGCGCCCGAGCTGGAACTACCGGAAGAAAGGCGGCGGCGGGTTGCTGTCCGACATGCACCCCCACTGGCGCTACGTGATCGAGGGCATCCTCGGCCCGATCTCGGACGTCGCCTGCGCGGCCTGGACGGCCCAGCCGGAACGGATCGACGAGGACGGCACCCGCTACGACGTCGACGTGGAGGATGCGACCACCACGATCCTGGAGATGGACAGCGGCGCGCGGGGCACCATCGTCAGTTCCTGGGCGACGCGGGTGCGCGCGGACGACCTGGTGACGTTCCAGATCGACGGCACCGGCGGGTCCGCGATCGCAGGGCTGCGCCGCTGCTGGATCCAGAGCGCGGCAGACACGCCCCGGATCGAGGGCTTCAACATGGGCGCGGGGCCGGAGACGATGGATTTCTTCGTCGACTATGACGACCAGTGGGCCGAGTTCGACGACGCCCTCGCCTACAAGAACCCCTACCGGTTCGGCTGGGAAGGATTCATCCCCCATGTGGTCGCCGACGAACCCTTCGCGCACACGCTGGCCGCCGGCATCCGCGACGTGCAGCTCGCCGAGGCCTGCGCGCGCGCGTCCTCAGACAAGACCTGGGTGGACATGACGCCGGTGACGTAAAGCCGGCATTGCTCCCACTTTTCGTCATTCCTGCGAAAGCAGGAATCCATTATCACCGATAGCTGCCCGGGCAACCGCCTGCGTTAATGGACCCCTGCTTTCGCAGGGGTGACGAGCGGGTTTCGGCATTTGCTATAGTCGCATCACCGCCAATACGGAGCCGTCCCATGACCGCCCTTCCCGTCCTCGATCTCGGCAGCGACCCCTACGAGCGCGGCCTTGTGCACGGCCGCGAACTCTCCAGGCAGATCGCGGAGAACATCGACACCTATCTCGCGCGCTTCCAGGCGGGCGGGCTCAGCGCCGAGGCGGCGCGCGGCGAGGGCGTCAAGTGGGCCGACGTCATGCGCGGCCAGAACGCCGGCTACGCCGAGGAGATGCGCGGCATCTCCGACGGGGCCGGACTCCCGCTCGGCGACATCGCGATGCTGAACGCGCGCTACGAGATCACCTTCGGCCTGTTCGGCGACGAAGCCCGCGCCAACGATAAATCCGACCTGTCCGTCGAGGCGGACGGCTGCTCGACCTTCGGCGTGCTGCCCGAAGCCAGCGCAACCGGTCACACGATCCTCGGCCAGAACTGGGACTGGCTCGCCGGCGTCTACGGGCGCTGCGTCGTGCTGCGGATCACCCGGGACAACGGCCCGGACATGCTTTGCTACACCGAGGCCGGGATCGTCGGCGGCAAGATGGGCGTCAAAGAGCACGGCATCGGGCTGGTCGAGAACGGGCTCGTCTCCGACCATGACGGGCGCAATCCCTACGAAAAGCCGTT
>JAEPNS010000465.1 GCA_017643325.1 Alphaproteobacteria bacterium
GCAGGTAACACTTCATCAGCAGGTCGAACTGGCCCGAGGTTGAGTAGACCTCCGAGACCTGATCGATATTCAAGGCGGCCTCGTCGGCCACGTCGTAAGCCTTACCGAGTTCGCATTTCACCTGAACGAAAATCGTTTGCATGTCTGTACCGTGCCGTCGCGTTTGGGCGCGGCCAGTCTAGCGCAAAAGAAACGCGGGTGTGTGTTCCTCTTTGCCGAAGGCGGGCGCATCGTCGTCCTGTTTCTTCTTCTGCGCCTGCTCCTTTGGCTTGTCCCGACGGTCATCCTTGCTCTCGTCCGCCTTGCTTTCGGGCTTGCGTGAACGAGATCGGCTGGACCGTGAACCCCGGCCGGGTGCCTCATCGTCGCTATCCGATTTTTGTCTGCGGCGCGAGCGTGCTGAGCGGCTCTCCCTCGTCTGGTCCTCGTCGGGCCCGGATTCGGAATCTTTCTCGGATGCTTGGTCGCCGTCACGCGTCTCACCCGAACCGTCGATGGGCGGAATGCGCTTCCCGAGGAGCCTTTCGACACCGTCGAGGAATTTTTCATCCGCCTTGGTGGCCAGTGTGAAGGCGTGGCCTTCTTTGCCGGCACGGCCCGTCCGGCCAATGCGGTGGATGTAGTCGTCCGCGTTCATCGGGACGTCGAAGTTGAAGACGTGGCTCATGTCCGGAATGTCAAGTCCACGCGCGGCAACGTCGCTGGCAACCAGGATCTGAATCTCGCCCTCGCGAAACTTCTCCAGCGTTTCCATCCGAGCAGACTGGTGCATGTCACCGTGCAGGGCCGCGGCGTTGAAATCGTGGCTGCGTAGCGATTTCTCGAGAACCGCAACATCGCGCTTGCGGTTGCAGAACACGATGGCGTTCTTCACATCCGACGCGCGGATGAGTTTCCGCAATGCAGCACGTTTTTCCGTGAAGCCGCCGCGTACGCGCAGCAAACCCTGGGTGACGGTCTCGGCCGCGGAGGCTTGAGGAGCAACCTGCACAGTGCGCGGGTTCATCATGTAGGAATCGGTCAGACGCTTGATCTCGTTCGGCATGGTTGCCGAAAACATCGCGGTCTGCCGAATCTGCGGCAGCAGCCTGATAATACGCTCAACATCGGGGATGAACCCCATGTCGAGCATACGGTCGGCCTCGTCGACGACCAGAACCTTTATGTCGGCCAGAAGAACCTTGCCGCGTTCGAAATGGTCGAGCAGGCGGCCCGGTGTCGCAATCAGCACGTCCACGCCCCGGTCCAGTTTCTCTTCCTGATCCGAGAACGATACTCCGCCGATCAGCAGGGCCATATCCAGCTTGTGGTTCTTGCCATAGGTCTCGAAGTTCTCGGCAACCTGTGCCGCGAGCTCACGGGTCGGCTCAAGGATCAGCGAACGCGGCATACGTGCCCGTGCGCGGCCGGTCGAGAGAATTTCGATCATCGGCAACGTGAAGCTCGCGGTCTTGCCCGTGCCGGTCTGGGCAATACCGATGATGTCGCGGCCCATCAGGAGATGGGGAATCGCCTCGGCCTGGATCGGAGTCGGCTCCTCGTACCCCGCGCCTTCAATGGCCTTCAATAACGGGTCGCTGAGACCCAGTTCGTCAAAACGCATATGGCTCGTCTGCTTTGGAATAAAACGCTTCGTCGCGCCGGCCGGAAAATGGGCCTGATTGCCGGAAAAGTCCAGCGATTCCATGCACTCTTGCAACACCTCGGACATTTTGAAACAAGGGGCCGATGGATAACGACATTTCCGATCCCGATGCGTCCCTGGCAGATGCGGCGGCGAGGCACCGCGCCGGTGACCTGACAGCCGCACGCCGGATTTACGATTCCGTCCTTGCCAGGGACCCCGATAACGTGGAGGCGCTGCATCTGAAAGGCGTTCTTCTGGCGCAGCAGGGACAGGTTG
>JAEPNS010000466.1 GCA_017643325.1 Alphaproteobacteria bacterium
GGCGAAGAGGATCGAGAGGAATCGTTTCGTGCCACGACCGGTTTTCCAGATTTCGCCGCGCGTCGTCCTCGTCGCGGCCGTTCTTGCCCTCGCAGCGTGCGCGCAGTCAAAGGTAACGACGCCGCAGGCTGAAACGCAACCCGCACCCGCCGCGCCGGCTCCCGCGCCCGTTGCCGAGGCGCCTGCGCCCGCACCGGCCCGGGCCACCGAGACGGACGTGATCCGGATCGGCCTCGCGGTCCCGTTGACCGGCCCTGCCGCAGCCGTCGGCCAGGACCTCGTCGACGCGGCGCAGATGGCGATCTTCGACTTCAAGCCGCCGAAGTTCGAGATGCGCATCTACGACACCGGGGGCAATCCCGACGTCGCGGCCTCGGCGGCAGCCCGCGCGCGCGACGAAGGCGTCCAGCTGATGCTCGGACCGCTGCTGGCGGATGCGGTGGCCGCGGCCTCGGATGTCCTCCGGCCGGCCGGGATCCCCGTCTATGCCTTTTCCAGTGATGCCCAGGTCCGCGGCAACGGCACCTATGTGTCCGGCTTCGTGCCGGAAGCGCAGATCGCCCGGGTCGTGGACTTCGCCGCGCGGCGCGGCATGGTCCAGTTCGCCTCGCTCGTGCCGGACGATTCCTACGGCAACCGCATGCACATCGCCTATTCGGACGCGGTTGTCGATGCCGGCGGACAGCTCGTGGCGACCGAGTTCTACCCGCTCGAGATCGAGGGCATGACCCAGTCCGTCCGTTCGCTTGCCCGCTATGACGAGCGTGCCGCGGCCCTGAAGCGCGAGAAAGCGAGGCTCTCCGGGTCCGGCGACCCGGCCTCGAAGCGCGCGCTCGAGCGGCTGGAAACCCTGGACACGTTCGGCGATGCGGGTTTCGAGGCGGTGATGGTGCCCGAGGGCGGCACCCGGGTGCTGCAGCTCGCGCCGTTGCTGGCCTTCTACGATGTCGATCCCGCCGAGGTGAAACTCCTGGGCACGTGGATCTGGGACGATCCCGCGCTCGGCAAGGAGCCCTCGATGGTCGGCGCCTGGTTCGCGGCGCCGCCGCGCGATTCGCGCGCGCGCTTCAACAACAAATTCCGAGAAAGCTACGGGCGGCTGCCCAACCGGCTGGCCACCCTCGCCTATGACGGGGTCGCGCTGGCGGCGGTCCTGGCGCAGACGGCGCAGCCGGGCGAGGCGCCGTATGCGAGTGCCCGCCTGGAGGGCGCCGACGGCTTCTCGGGCGTCGACGGGATCTTCCGCCTGCACGCGAACGGCGAAGTCGAACGCGGGCTGTCGGTGCTGGAAATCCGCCGCGACGGCGCCGTGCAGATCGACCCGGCGCCCGCCGCCTTCACGAGCCCGCTGGTGAACTGAGCAGCGCGGCGACCACCGCGTTCAGCCGTTGCTGCCCGTCGGGGGTGGCGCGCAGCCGCCGGTCGTCCTGCGCCAGGTAACCGGCCTCGACCAGCCGCGCGACCGTCGCCGCATCGAACGCCTGCTCGACCGGCACCCCGGTGCGCGCGGCGAAGGCCTCGCGGGTGATTCCCCCGGTGAGCCGAAGGCCCATCATCACGACCTCCTCCACCAGCGCGTCGCGTGACAGCGGGTCGTCGCGCTGTGTCGCATGCCCGCTCTCCCGGACCCGCGCCAGCCAGATTTCGGGGGCGCGGTGCTGCCGGGTTTCGTGGACCGCGTTCCCGGTGCGGATCCGGCCGTGCGCGCCGGGCCCGATCCCGAGATAGTCGCGGTGCCGCCAGTAGGCGAGGTTGTGGCGCGACTCCTCGCCGGGCGCGGCGTGGTTCGAGATTTCGTAGGCGGGCAGCCCGGCGTCGTCGAGGATCTCGCGGGTTGCCTCGAACATCTGCGCCCCCGTTTCGTCGTCCGGCACCGTGAGCGCGCCGC
>JAEPNS010000467.1 GCA_017643325.1 Alphaproteobacteria bacterium
GGGATTACAAACGCGCTGCGTTGACGTTGCTGTGCCTGAGCGTTGCCGTGCTCTGCGGGGCCGCGATTGCGTACCCGGTCGACCGTCCGGAAAAGCCGGAGAGGGACTGGGTCGCGCTGCCGCAGGTGGCGCCGAAGTCGAACATCGTTGTCGCCGAGTCGATCGACGATTCGATGATCGAGGTGGCGTCGTATGACGAGCTCGACCGCACGCTCGAGGCCGTCGATTTCGATCTCAAGCCGGTGCGCCGCGGCTCCGCGCGGGTCCCGCGCTTCTTCGTCGAGGACCTGCCTGACGATTTCGACGCACGCATGGTCGTGAGCGAACGCAAACAGCTGTTCGTGAGCACGGTCCTTCCGCTCATCCTGAAGGCCAATGAAGAGGTGATGGACGAGCGCCGTCGGCTGATCGCGATCGAGGAACAGATCTCGTCCGGTCGCGATATCGCGGATGACGACCAGGGCTGGCTCGATGACCTGGCGGAGAAGTACCGCACGGCGCCGAACGATTTCCCGACGCTGCTGCGCCGTGTCGACGCCGTCTCTCCCTCGCTCGCGCTGGCGCAGTCGATCGAGGAAAGCGGATGGGGGCGGTCCCGGTTTGCCCGTCTGGGCAACGCGCTGTTCGGCCAGCGGGCCTGGAGCAAGGGCTCGGGTTTCGTGCCCAAGAAGCGCGGCGCGGGCGAGAGTTTCGAGGTGCGGGCGTTCGACACGCTGCTGGACAGCGTGCGCAGCTACGTCCTGAACCTCAACCGCCATAACGCCTATGACGACTACCGCGCGGTGCGGGCGCAGATGCGCGCGCGCGAGACCGAACTGAACGGCAAGAAACTGGCCGAGACGCTGATCAAGTACTCCGAGCGGCGCGGTGCCTATGTCGAGACGCTCCAGAAGCTGATCGCGAGCAACCGCCTGCAGAACTTCGAGAGCGCGCGCCTCGAGACCGAACCGGTCGAGATTTCACCGACGCAACTCGCCGCGCGGTAATCGCGCGCCGCTGCACTCAGGAGCGCGGCACGTAATAGAGCGTGCCGAGCCAGCGCCACCGGTTGTCCGAACCGAGGGCCGTGCAGTTGATCCGGGCACGCCCGGTCGGGAACGGCCCGTTCATGCGGACCTCCACGCGCGGCCCGATGACCTCCACATTGACCTTGCCCTGGTCGGCGGCATAGCAGGCGAGGCCGTTGAGCTGCTCCGACATGTCCGTGCGCGTGAACCCGAAGCGTGGCGGGTTTTCCGCCAGCGTCGGGTCGGGCGGGGACAGGTCCGAGTAGGCAATCGGCAGCACGTTCGCGACCAGGCGGAACCGGTCCATCGAGCCGAAGGCCTCGTTCAGGGCGAAGCGCGGCATGTAGTAGGGGTCGGATGCCGCCTGCAGCGGCGCGGACTGCTGCCCGAACGCCGCGACGTGCCCCTTCTCCCGCACCAGGGCCTTGATCTCGCTGCTGGTCTCGCCGAACGGGTAGGCGAAGAGCGGCGGGATCCCGCCCAGTTCGGCCTCGAAGCGGGCATTCGAACGCGCCATGTCCTCGCGGTTGCGGTCCATGCTGTTCGCCGGCATGTGGAGGTGCGTGGCGGTGTGCGCGCCGATGGTTACGCCCGCGTCGCGCAGTTCACGGATCTGGTCCCAATTCATGAACCCGGCGAATTCCCGGTCGACCGGATCCGTCGAGACGAACACCGTGAACGGGAACCCGGCGGCTTTCAGGCGCGGGAACGCCTCGGTGTAGACCGAGAGGTAGCCGTCGTCGACCGTGATGCCCACGGCCCGGTCGGGCAGGGCCCGACCCTCGCGGATCGCGGCGACGATCTCGGGAACGGGCAGCACCGTGTAGGGCCCCGAGGCCAGTTCGGCGATATGCGCGTCGAACTGCTCGAGCCGGA
>JAEPNS010000468.1 GCA_017643325.1 Alphaproteobacteria bacterium
CGACCGCGCCAACCGGATCGGGATCGACACGGGCGCCTATGCAACGAGCCGCCTGACCTGTGTCGTGCTTTCCGGCGGCGACCGCAGCTTCATCACGACCTGAGCATGTCCGGTCCGGAAGTCACCGAACCGGAAGGCGCCGCGCTCTGGCGCGCCGTCGCCTCCGGCGGCGCGGCTCCCGGCACGGTCAGCGAGGGCGCGCTCGCCCGGTTTGCGGAGCTCGCATCGCCCGTGCTGGCGGACCATTTGCTGGGTGGCGGCCTCCTGCCGGCGGCGGATGTCGAGCAAAGCCGTCTCAACAACCGCTTTCGCCTCGCCGCGCAACGCAACTGCCTGACCGAGATCGGGAACGCGGGGATCGAGGTCGTGGCGATCAAGGGCTTCGCGCTGGCGCACACACTGTATCCCGCACCCGATATCCGTGCGGTCGGCGATCTCGATATCCTGGTCCAGCCGCGCGACCGCGACACACTGCTCCACCATCTCACGGGCCTCGGCTATACTTTCGAGCCGTTGCCGCGCCCGCCCTGGGGCTTCATTTCGGAGGCGAGCTACGCACCGTTCGTCTCGGCCGACAGCGCGTGCAACCTCGACGTCCATATCCATCCCGACTGCTATCCCGCCTACCGGTCGCTCACCACGGATCTCCTGTTCGAACGCTCCGTGACGGTGGATGCGGACGGATACACGTTCCGGGCTGCGAGTGCGGATCATGCGTTCCTGCTCTGCGCGACCAACGCGGCCAAGGACAAGTTCGGCCCCTTCGCCGCTCGCAAGATTGCGGACGCGATGCGGCTGGTGGCGGCCGGGGACCTGGACTGGGACATGCTTGACGGCCTCGCCGAAGCGGGCGGTTTCCGGATGCCGTTCCGGGTCTTCGTCAGGCTGCTTGCCGCGCTGGGGGTCGCGCCGGGCCACCTGCCGGCATATGCGCACGCGCCGCTTCCGGCCCGGACACGCGAAGAGTATCGGCGAATGCTGGCCGAAACCCTGCGCCTCTACCCGACGGAACCCGGGCTGGGTGCGACCCTGCGGCGCGAGCTGCTGCTGAGCACCGAACCGGCGGTCGGTCTGCGCAACGCGGTGTCGCGCCTGCGCGGGCTTGTTCGGCGCGGCAGCGGTGTGCCCGCGCCGCCGGCCTGAGCCGCCGCGTTTGCGCGCCACCCGTTTGCGCCCGACCCGTTTGCGCCCGACCCGTTTGCGCCCGACTCTGGCACTTTGATAGGTTCTGCGCGCGCCGCTGGGGCGCATATCCGAGGCGCGCAACCCCATGGCGAACACGTTGCAAGCGCGGCTGCGCCGTGGTCTGGGGGGCCAGGCCTTCTCGCAGATCGTGGCCTTCTCGATCCAGATCGGAAGCGTGCCCCTGTTCCTGCATTTCTGGGGCACGGGTCTCTACGGCGAGTGGCTGGTTCTCGCGGCCTTCCCGGCCTACCTCGTCATCTCCGATCTTGGGTTCACCACCGCAACATCGAACGAGGTGACCATGCGGGTCTCGCGCGGCGACGTCGCCGGCGCGCTGACCGCGTTCCAGACCACCTGGGCTTTCGTGACGGTCGTGTCGTTGGTCGCGGCCGGGCTCCTGGTCGCGGCGTCGTTTGCCGTTCCGCTGGCCGACTGGTTCGACTTCGCGCGCCTCAGCAACTACGGGGCCTCGGTCGTACTGGCGTTGCTGCTGTTCCAGGTGCTGGTGAACATCCAGACCGGGATCGCCGCCGCCGGCCTGATCAGCGCGGGGCAGTACGGCCTCCATGCATTCCTGACGGCCCTCACGCGGCTGGTCGCGTTCCTGCTCGTCGTGGTCGTGCTCCTGCTGGGCAAGGGGCCGGTGAGCGCGGCCGCCGTGATGGCCGCGGTCGAGTGCTTCGGGTTCG
>JAEPNS010000469.1 GCA_017643325.1 Alphaproteobacteria bacterium
CGCGGGCGAAAATCCACGCGCAATTCGGTGATGAAAGCCGCCGCGCGAATGGCGGGGCCCTTGACTTGTGCGGGCGGTTGGAAATCATGCCGACACGCGCATTTCGCGCCGCACGGGCAGGTTTCTCCAGGGGCAGACATGACAATTCGATTTGACGGACAGGTCGCGATCGTGACCGGCGCGGGGCATGGCCTCGGCAGAAGCTACGCACTGGCGCTGGGTGCGCGCGGCGCGAAGGTGGTGGTGAACGACCTCGGCGGCGCCATCGACGGCAGCGGCGGGTCGAAGACGCCCGCGGACGAGGTCGTCGACGAGATCCGCGCCGCCGGCGGCGAGGCCGTGGCCAACTACGACAGCGTCGCGGAGCGCGATTCGGCCGCCAACATCGTCCAGAGCGCCGTCGACGCCTTCGGCGGCGTCGACATCGTCATCAACAACGCCGGAATCGTACGCGACAAGACCTTCCACAAGATGTCGCTCGACGACTACGAGTTCGTCGTGAAGGTCCACTTCCTGGGCTCGATCTACGTGACCCATGCCGCCTATCCCATCATGCGCGATGCGAACTACGGCCGGATCCTTATGGTGTCGTCGAACTCCGGTCTCTACGGCAACTTCGGCCAGACCAACTATTCCGCCGCCAAGATGGCCGTGGTCGGCTTCGTGAACACGCTGAAGCTGGAGGGCGCGCGCAACAACATCACCGCCAACGCCCTCGCGCCGCTGGCGGCGACGCGCATCGCAGAGCCGTCGGGCATCTTCGAGACCTACGACCGCGAACTGGTCACCACCGACGCCGTCGCCGCGATGGTGACCTATCTCGTCAGCGAGGACTGCACCGACAGCGGCAACGTGATCGCCGCGACGGCGGGCTACTACTCGAAGATCCAGGTCATGGAGGGCCAGGGCGTCCAGGTCGACCCGCGCGAGGAGATGACGCCCGAGCGGATCGCCGAACTGTGGCCACGCATCGTCTCCATGGACGAGCCGCGGGCCTTCAACGATGCGGTCGAGAACCTCACCACGGTGATGGCGAAGGAATAACTTCTACTCCCGCTGCAACTCGCGCTTCAGCACGGCACCCGCCTCGGCGATCGAGGCGCGCGAGCGCTGGTAGAGGCGCTGCCACATCCAGATGAAATGGGTCATGCCCTCCTCCACCTTGAGGTGATGGGGCACGCCCGCGGCGGACAGCCGTTCGGCGAGCGCGCGGCTGTCGTCGACCAGCGGGTCGAGATCGCCGACCATCACCCACGTATAGGGCAGGCCCGCCAGGTCGGCGTGCAGCGGCGCGGCGCGCGGATCGTCCGCCGCGACGTCGGACCCTTCCAGGTAGCCGTCCCAGATCCACTGCATCTGCGCGCGCGTGAGGCCGTAGGTGCCGTCGCCGATCTCGTGCCAGGACGGCGTGTCCACATCGATCTGGTAGACGCCGTAGACCAGCGCGAGGGCGCGCACCGCGCCCGTGTCCTTGAGCTGCACGCCGGCATGAAGGGCGAGCGTGGCGCCGGCGGAATCGCCGCAGAAGGCGATGCGCTCCGGGTCGAGGCCGTGCGCCGCGCCGTGGGTGCGCACCCAGTCCGCCGCCGCCATGGTCTCGTCCACCGGCACCGGGAACCGGTGCTCGGGCCACAGCCGGTAGTCGACGCTCGCGACGGCGCAGCCGCTCTCCACCGCCAGCCGGCGGCAGATCTGATCGTAGGCTTCAACGTCGCCGGTCCACCAGCCGCCGCCGTGGATGAACACGGTCACCGGCAGCGGGCGCACGAGGTTCGGGAGGTAGAGCCTCAGGAGAAACGGGCCGTGCGGGCCGTCGACGGTGATATCGCGCACTTCGTGCAAAGGTAGAATACCATCGTCTTGATTCAGGT
>JAEPNS010000046.1 GCA_017643325.1 Alphaproteobacteria bacterium
GCGGCCGACCCGCGAAGGGGGCACGGTTGTTGTCTTCTCCGAAACCACGGATGCCAAGCAGGCCGAACGGAGGCTGCGCGACGCTGTCGAGAGCATTCGCGACGGGTTCGTGTTCTTTGACGAAGAGGATCGGCTGGCGGCCTGTAACTCCAGCTGGATCAACGACTTCGGACCCGCGGCCGATAAGGTCAGGCTCGGCATGAAGTTCGAGGATGTGATGCGCATTCTCGGCGAATCCGGAACCATTCCCGAGGCCAACGGCCGGGTCGATGAGTGGCTGGCCAAGCAGATGGAGATGCACACGCAGGAAGTCGACTTCGAACGGCGCTTCGAGGACGGCAAGATCGTGCGCGTTTCGCGTCGGCGTACCGAGGAAGGCGGTGCGGTCGCCATCCGCACCGATATCACGGCGATACGCAAAGCGGAATCCCGGCTGGCGGATGCCATCTCCAGCCTGAATGACGGGTTCCTGCTCTGGGACGCGGAGGACCGGCTGGTCTCGGTCAACGAGGCCTATCTCAGCTTCTATCCCGAGTTTGCCGAGTATGTACAAACCGGGATGAGTTACGTCGAACTTGCTTCATTGATTTACGAGCATCGTATTGCGGGAACCGACCCAAGCGTTCCTGACAAGGAGGAATGGGTCGGACGTCGCCTAGCCGAGCACAGGAACCCGGTTGGATCGATCGAGCAACACCATTCGAATGGTGCGATTCAGCGGATCACCGAGCGTCAGACTCGCGAAGGCGGTATTGTCACGATTATCTCCGATATCACCGAATTGAAACATGCCGAGACGCGGATGCGCGATGCGATCGAGGCTGTTCAGGACGGTTTTATCCTTTGCGACGCGGACGACCGCATTGTCACAGCCAACAGCGCGTTCTGGCAGGCTATCGGGCTGGACGAAGAGTGGTGTGCGCCCGGCATCACATTCGAAGAAATGTCGCGCATTATGACCAAGGCGGGTTTCAACGACGAAGCTGTCGGTCGAGAAGAGGAGTGGATCGCCGAGCGCATGGCTCAGCACCGCGACCCGACTGGCGAGCCGCAGTTCCGGCGTATCGCGGGCCGCTACATGAGGATCACAGAGCGGCGAACGGCTGAAGGCGGTGTGGTCGGCGTTCGAACCGATATTTCCGATATCAAGGACAAGGAAGAAGAACTCGAACGAACCGTTTCGGACCTGGAGCGCTCGGAGCGGGAACTGAAGGTCCAGACGGAAAACCTGACCAAGCTTGCGGAACGCTATTCGCGTGAACGTGTCCGTGCGGAAGAGGCGGCCAAGGCGAAGGCGGAATTCCTTGCCACGATGAGCCACGAAATCCGCACGCCCATGAATGGCGTGATCGGGATGGCGAACCTGCTGCTCGACACTGATCTTGATGACGAGCAGAGCCGGTACGCCAACACGGTTCATGATTCTGCTTCGGCGCTCCTGAGCCTGATCGAGGACATCCTCGATTTCTCCAAGATGGAAGCGGGCAAGCTTGAAATCGAGCGGGTCGAATTCGATCTGCAAAGTACAGTCGACAGCGTGGTCCAGATCCTTGCACCACGCGCGCATGGAAAATCCATCGACATCAACACCTATGTGTCGCCGGATGTCAGCCCGGTGCTTATTGGCGACAGTGGGCGGTTGCGCCAGATCCTGATTAACCTGATCGGTAACGCCATCAAGTTCACCGAGCAGGGCGCGGTCACGACCTCGGTCACGCTGGCCGGCATGGAGGACGGCAAGCAGCTGGTTCGTTTCGAGGTGACCGATACGGGAATCGGTATCTCTGAAGAGGTTTTGCCGAAACTGTTCTCGAGATTTTCCCAGGCAGACTCCTCGACCACACGAAAGTTCGGCGGCACGGGCCTCGGCCTGGCGATATGCAAGGAACTGACCGAGCTGATGGAAGGGACCATCGGCGTGAACAGTGAAGAGGGTGTCGGCAGCACCTTCTGGGTTGAACTGCCCCTCGATGAGGGAAAGAGTGCCGGATCGCGGCGTAGCCACGAATTTGCAAATCTTGATCGCCTCAAGGTCCTGCTCGTGGAGCAGGCCGGCGGCGGCCAGAGCGCCTATCAACGACAACTATCGTCATGGGGCATGACGGTCGACATCGAGGTTGCTGCAGATGCGGCCCTCGCGACACTCGAGCGCGCGGTGCGCGACGGGAAACCCTATGACCTTGTCTTGCTGGACGATAGCCTGACTGCAGGATCTGCCGCAGAGATGGCATCGCGGATCAGGGCGAACCCAGCATTTCGGAGAATAAAGCTCATCCTGTCCAGGACTGCGGACCGCAGCGACGATCAGGATACAGGCTTTGACGCCCGGCTTATCAAGCCGGTTCAGGCGTCGGCACTGATGGACACGATCGCCGACATCTGTTGCACCAAGGAGAAACCGATGTCCAACGATCCGGTCCCTGCCGTGGAAAGCAGGAACGACGACACCGCAGCCGTTCCGGCCAACGGGATGCACATACTTCTCGTTGAGGACAATGCCGTGAACCAAATGCTCGCGACGGCGATCCTCAAGAAGGCGGGGCATCGCGTGGATGTGGCAGGCGACGGTGTCGAGGCGGTTGCGGCAGTTCGCGAAACGAACTTTGATGCGGTCCTCATGGACATCCAGATGCCCGAAATGGACGGCCTCGAAGCGACCCGCCGGATTAGAAAGCTCGAAGATGCCGAACGTTCGAATATCTACATTATCGCCATGACGGCGAACGCCCTGATGGGTGACCGTGACACCTGTATCTCCGCAGGCATGAACGACTACCTGCCGAAGCCCATCGATCAAAAGAAGCTCCTTGCAGCCTTGTCCAAGGCGAGTACGGTCGCGATCACGGCAGGCGACAGTGCTTCGGGCGATGCAGATGAGGCACGGGTCCCGCTTCTCGATGAGGCGATGCTGGACCAACTCGAAGAAACGATCGGCGAGGATGCCGTTGGTAGCATGCTCTCCATGACGCTCGGGGAAATGCCGGCGACCATGGCACTCATCACGGCCGCCAATGCCGAAGGCGACCTCGACAAGATGCGCAAGGAAGTCCACGACATGGGGAGCAACTTCGGGAGCTATGGCGCGACCCGGTTGTGCGAACACGCCCGCGCGATCGAGAAGGCATGCCGCGAGGACGACGCTCGCACAGCATCATCGCTTGTCGACGCGCTTCCGGAAGTGATCGACCAGACTCTTTCCGCGCTCCGTGGCAGGGTGCCGTCTGTTCCCACTTCGATCGCAGTCTAGCGTCAGTCCGGAAGCAGTTCCGGCATCACATCGTCGACTGCGTCACGCACGATCCCCGCTGCGGTCTCGGCGAGGACGCGAATATCTTCCCTTTCGCTGGCCATACTCGAAAGCCAATGCAGGTGCGCAAGGGCGTAACCGCCGCTGACGGTTGCCCAAATATCGTCCGGTTCCAGGTCTTCGTCGTTGAGGTCGCAAACGCGCATGGCGAACGGTGGCGGTCCCAGGTGG
Organism: Alphaproteobacteria bacterium; assembly: GCA_017643325.1. Lineage (GTDB taxonomy): Bacteria > Pseudomonadota > Alphaproteobacteria > UBA6615 > UBA6615 > JABJAG01. Next base: position 3,479 of record JAEPNS010000046.1, read on the forward strand.
ACGGCCCACGGAAGGTCGTCGATCACCTCGGAATCGCTGTCGAAATAGGCCCCGACAAGAAATCCGAGTGGAATATCCTCGCGGAGCAGTTCCGCTGAAGATGGGTTGAAGGGGTGGTGCCCGAGACCTATGCGCTCCGTCAAATCCGGGTCATGGGTCGCCTCGATCGCCTGCGCTACGGTCTGGGCGAGTTCGCTCGGGTCGGCGGTTCTGGGTTCTACGAACATCAGGTTGCCGACCGCGTACCGGGCATCGTCCTCAAGCGGAAAGTACATGTCTGCCAGATCGCCTGTCGGGATCAGGTCCTCGGGCCGGTGTACGACGCGCAGGAAGAAAGCCGGCTCGTCGAGATGAACGAGCCAGATATCGTCGCCGTCTTCGGCGAATTCGGGCCAGCCGAACAGTCTTCCTACGACAAAACGAGGCATGGTTGCGCTGTGCCAGAAGCCCGGTCGTTGCGCAAGCCAAACAACGCTTGCGTGTGCAGACTTTGTCGGCTACGCGGGACGGAACCAGGGGGGCGACATGAAAGCACAAATACTTCACAAGCCGGGCGAGCCGTTCAGTCTCGAGGAGGTGGCGGACCCGAAACCGGGTCCGGGTGAAGCTGTTGCGCGTGTCCTGGCGTGCGGGGCGGGCCTGACAATACATCATGTCCGCGCGGGGCGGGCCAAGGCGGAGTTCCCAATCATCATCGGGCACGAGATCACCGGCGAGATCGTGGAAATCGGTAAGTCCGACGGCAACGATGCTGGCCTGAAGGTCGGCGACCCGGTCACATCCTACTTTTATCTGGTCGACGGCGAAGACAAGTGGACACGGTTGGGGCGCGAGCCGATCTCGACTGTCAGCGGCCGCTATATCGGGCGCGACATTGATGGTGGCTATGCGGAATACATCAAGCTTCCGGTGCGCAATTTCATAAAGCTCCCGGAAGGTCTGGACTGGAAGAACAAGCCCGCGGACGTCGGTGTAATCACCGACGCGATCGCCACCCCCTACAAGGTGTTGTCGCGCGCCCGCATCGCGCCGACGGACACGGTCGCAATTTTCGGGGCCGGAGGCGGTCTCGGGGTTCACCAGGTCATGATGACCAAATGGGCGCACGCGCGCGTCATCGCCGTCGATGTGATGGCCGACAAGCTAAAGGTTTGTCAGGATCTCGGTGCGGACATGGTCGTTGATGCCTCGAACGATACCGTCGTGGACGAGATCATGGATCTGACAGACGGGACGGGGGTGGACGTGGCGATCGACTATGTGTCGACGCAAGGCACACAGGAACAGGCCGTCGCGAGCCTGGGGATTGGCGGCCGGTTCGTCAGTCTCGGAGGCGCCTGCCAACCCTACATGGTCCCCGCGCGCGAGATGCTGTCGAAGGAGCTGGAGATCCTGGGCAGTCGCTATTGCAGCGTGCAGCAGGTGATTGAATCCCTCGAGATCTGCGCGCGCGGTGACGTCTGGCCGCTGGTGACCGAAACCTACAAGCTGGAAGAGGCGGAGACGGTGCACGCCCGCCTCGACCAGGGGCTTGTCACAGGCCGCGCGGCCATCGTGATGGACTAAACTCCTGCGGACCTAGCCGGCCTCGATCGGGTTCGACAGTACGCCGATCTTCGAGATTTCGACCTCGACAGTATCGCCGGGCTTCATCCAGAGCTGCGGCTTGCGCGCGAGTCCGACACCGCTCGGCGTGCCGGTGACGATCACGTCGCCCGGGCGCAGTTCGGTCATCGTCGAGATGTAGGCGATGAGCTGCGGTACGTTGAAGATCAGGTCATCGACGCCTTCACTCTGGACAGTCTCGCCGTTGAGTCGGGTCTCGAGTTTCAGTTCCGCCGGATCGGGAATCTCGTCCGACGTCACCATGCAGGGTCCGAAGGCGCCCGAGTGGTAGAAGTTCTTGCCGGGAAGGAACTGGCTGGTGTGGCGCTGCCAGTCGCGGATGGAGCCGTCGTTGTAGCAGGAGTAACCACCGACATAGTCGAGCGCATCGGCTTCGGAGACACGTCTTGCTGTCTTGCCGATGATGACCGCCAGCTCGCCTTCGTAGTCGAACTGCTCGGACTCTTTCGGCGCAATCATCGGCTGGCCATGCGGCACGTGGCTCGCGGGCCAGCGCGGGAACAGGATCGGCTTGGGCGGCAGCGCGTTGCCGGTCTCCTCGGCATGCTTGCGGTAGTTCAACCCGACGCAGAAAATCGCATGCGGGTTCGGGATGGGCTCTAGAAGAGTCACATCCTTTTCAGGAAAGTCGGATGTCTTTCCCGAATTGTCGCCGAAACCGGTTTTCAGATACTCGTCCACCTTGGCCTTCGCCGCATCGTCGGCGGCAAGGTAGTCGCGCAGCGTCGGCATGCTGTTGCCAAACTCGGCGCCGAGATCGATAACGCCGCCGTCCTTTGCGTATGTGCCCCAGGACTCGCGGTTAACCACGCGGAAGCTGATCAGTTTCATCTCGTTCCCCTTTTCGTTTTCTAGTTTGCGGCCGCCTCACGCAGCATGTTGCGCGCGATGACGATCTGCTGGATCTGCGACGTGCCTTCATAGATCCGAAGGAGTCGCACATCCCTGTAAAACCGCTCGATCGGGTACTCGGCAATGTAGCCGGCGCCGCCGAAGATCTGCACGGCTCGGTCCGCAACCCGGCCGACCATCTCGGTGCAGTAGTATTTGCAGCAGGCCGCCTCGGTGGCGATGTTCTCGCCTGAATCGAAACGGCGGGCCGCGTCCATCACCATGCTCTGCCCGGCATAGGCCTCCGTCCGGCTGTCGGCCAGCATCGCCTGGACCAGCTGGAACTCTCCGATCGGTTTTCCGAACTGCTGCCGCTCGCTTGCGTAACGGACGGACTCATCAATCAGGCGCTCAGCGATTCCGACCGAGATAGCGCCCATATGCAGACGACCCCGATCCAGGACCTTCATCGCCGTCTTGAATCCCTGTCCCTCGACGCCGCCGATCAGGTGCGTAGCGGGTACCCGCACATCCTCGAAGATCACGTCGGCCGTATGCGCGCCCTGTTGCCCCATCTTCTTGTCGTGCTTGCCGACCGACAGGCCGGGGCTTTCCCGTTCAACAATGAACGCCGACACGCCGCGTGCACCCGGCGTGTCGGGGTCGGTCCGGGCCATGACCGTGAAAATTCCGGCATGAGGCGCGTTGGTGATGAACCGCTTGGTGCCGTTGAGCACATAGTCATCCCCGTCGCGGCGGGCCGAGGTCTTGAGCGAGCCAGCGTCTGAGCCTGCCTCCGGTTCCGTCAGTGCAAAGGAAGCGATGATCTCTCCGCTCGCGAGTCGCGGCAGCCATGTCGATTTCTGCTCGTCTGAGCCGTCGATCATGATGCCCTGTGACCCGATCCCGACATTGGTGCCGAACACGGAGCGGAAAGCTGGTGATGTCCAGCCCAACTCGAGTACCACCCGTGCCTCTTCGGACATGTTCAGGCCGATTCCGCCGAATTCCTCCGGGATCGAAAGGCCGAACAGGCCCATCTCACGCATCTCGTCGATCACCTGCGGAGGGACGGCATCGTTCTCGGCGACTTCGGACTCGAGCGGGACGAGCCGTTCGCGCACGAAGCGGCGGACTGTGTCAAGAAGCTGGTCGAATGTCTCGGGATCGAGGGGCATCGGGACTCGCAGGCAGTGGTGCCCCGGTTATATCCCGTCCGTGATGGAGAGGCCATGCGCGCCCTGCATCGCTGGCCCGACGGAACTTCTGATACTATGTTTCAGCAAACCTGATCAGGGGGAGGAAAGGCTCATGTCTTACGCACACGCCCAGGTGCCGGAGCCCGATGACGCGCCGAAACCGGCCTACTTCGCGCACATCGTGCTCTACACCAAGCAACGCGAAACGATGGTCGAGTGGTACCGGAAGGTGCTCGGCATGCAGGTGACGGCGGACACGCAAGGTCTGTCTTTCCTGACCTACGACGACGAGCATCATCGAGTGGCGGTCATCCAGCGTGATGACCTGGACGACAAGGTCCCCAACACCATCGGCATGGCGCACTTTGCGTACAACTATGCATCACTGTCCGACCTCGTGCGTATCTACGAATACCTGGTGTCGGAAGGGATACAGCCGTATCGCCAGATCAACCACGGGCCGACGACATCCATCTACTACCGTGATCCTGACGGCAACCAGGTCGAATTGCAGACCGACAATTTCGATAGCGTCGAGGCCCTGAATGCGTGGTTTGCAAGCGGCGCGTTCGACCGCGAACCGATCGGCGTCGAGATTGACATGGCCGACATCGCGGCCCGCTTTCATGCGGGCGAGTCCGAAGCGGACCTGAAACGACCGCTCCAAAGCTAACGAACAGGCCGCCTTTTCTGCGGCATTGAGGAGATCACGATGGGTATGCTTATCGACGGCACGTGGCATGACAACGATGCCACGGCGCGCGAGGTCGCCAAGGACGGCAAGTTCCAGCGAACAGAGAGCCAGTTTCGCAACTGGGTGACAGCCGACGGCTCAGCCGGTCCGACCGGCGAGGGCGGCTTCACGGCAGAGCCCGGTCGCTACCACCTCTATCTGGCGCACACCTGCCCATGGGCGCACCGTGCGCTGATTTTCCGGACGATCAAGGGCCTCGATAGCGCGATCACGGTTTCCCTTGCTCAGCCGGGCCGTCATGCGCAGGGCTGGACCTACGAGGACAACCCCGATTTCCCCGATTGCCTGCCGGACCACGTGAACGGCTTCTCGCATCTGCACGAGGCCTACACCGCCTCGAAATCGGACTACACCGGCAAGGTCACTGTTCCCACGCTCTGGGACAAGCAGACCAATCAGGTGGTGAACAACGAATCGTCCGAGATCATCCGCATGTTCAACTCGGCGTTCGATGCCTTCACGAACGCGACCGAGGACTACTATCCGGCCGATCTGCGCGATGAGATCGATGCGATCAACGACGTGGTCTACACCACTGTGAACAACGGTGTTTACCGGTGCGGATTCGCGGCGTCGCAGGAGGCCTACGAAGAGGCGGTCACCGCACTGTTTGCGACCCTGGATGACCTTGAGGAGCGGCTCGGCAGGCAGCGTTACCTGGTCGGCGACCGGCTGACCGAAGCGGACTGGCGTCTCTGGGTGACGCTGATCCGGTTTGATGCCTGCTACGTGGGTGCTTTCAAGTGCAACATCCGGCGAATCCAAGATTACCCGAACCTGCTTAACTACACGCGTGAGCTCTACCAGATCCCGGGAATCGCGGAGACGTTCAGCTTCGACTACGCCAAGCGGAACTACTACGGGATCGAGCGCGTGAACCCGAACGGGATCATCCCACTGGGACCGGAAAACCCGGAGGCGATGTACAGTGCCCCGCACGACAGAGGCCGTTTCTAGACCCGGAGGCGAACCATGCTCGACAAGGACCTCTACGAGAAGGGGATGAAGATCCGGCGCGAAGTGCTCGGCGACGAGCGCGTCGACGCCTCCATGTCCGATCTGGACGACTTCAACCGCGATCTCCAGGAACAGTTCATCACCGAGATAGGCTGGGGTGCGGTCTGGGGGCGCGAAGGGCTTACGCGCCAGCAGCGCAGCCTCCTGAACCTCGGCATGCTTGCTGCCATGGGCCGGATGGCAGAATTCGAGGGCCATTTCCGCGGCGCGCTGCGAAACGGCCTGACCCGCGAGGAACTGCGCGAGGCGCTTCTGCAGATTACCTTTTATTGCGGCGGTCCTGCCGGTATCGAGGCGTTTCGCGTGGCAAAGAAGGTTCTCGCCGAGGAAGATGCCAGAACGTAGCGGAATCGTATGGCGTTGGAGCGTCGCGGACGCGGAGACGTTGAAAGAGGAAACCTGAAGGAGGTTTCCTCATGGAATGGATTTTAGCCGACGCCCGATCCCTGTTGCTGGTCGGGTTGAGTGTGCTTGGCATGTTCGCCGTCCTTGTTCTGCTGACGCGGCTGTCCGGCGTTCGCAGCTTCTCAAAGATGTCCGCATTTGACTTTGCCATCACCGTTGCGGTGGGTTCTGTGCTTGCGTCGGTCGTTGTGACTGAACAGCCATCTCTGATGCGGGGCGGGGCCGCGCTGGTGGCCCTGTTCGTCGTCCAGATCGGCGTCGCAACCCTTCGTGTGCGTTTTCGTCCTGTGTGCCGGCTGGTGGACAACCACCCGCGATTGATCATGGTCGGCGGGGAAATGCTCGGGGACCAGATGCGAAAAGCGAAAATTACCGAAGCCGACCTACGGGCAAAGTTGAGAGAGGCCAACGTGCTGGATATCGGGCAGATTGAGGCGGTTGTGGCGGAAACAACCGGTGATGTGTCGGTGCTTCACCGCTCGCCAGACGGGCCGCATCTGGACGAGAAGCTTCTCGACGGCGTCTTGGGACGCGAGGTATTCGTTTCCTACCGGCGTCGCAGATCCGCGTAATACCGGATTGGCGCGTTGATGACCTTTCGGCTGCAAAATGCATGGAAAAACAGTCCCGTATGGGATCGTGGCGTCCCCTCGAACTGCTCGAAGGGCCGCGTACGCTCACTGTCCGTTAACCGTTGATGTGTAGATTCGAGGGGAATTGAGCACCCGTTTCGGACGACATCATGCGCAAACTGGACACCCCGGAAGTCATCAAGCGCCATATCCTTTGGCTCAAGGGAGTGAAAGGCGGTCAGCCCGCCGACCTCTCCCTTCGTGATTTGCGGAAGTACAAGTTCGATCGGGTCAACCTGCATAAGGCGAAGCTGGCGGGAGCCAATATGTCGAAATGCTCGGTCCGCCAGGCGGATTTAAGCCATTGCGACATGTTCTCTGTGATGCTGGACGGTGCGGATATGAGCCAGTCGAAACTCGATCACTCCGACCTGCGCGGTGCTCATCTGCGCGGTGTGATTCTGGAAGGCGCCAGCCTCGTCGGTGCCGATCTCCGTGGCGGGGCGCTGATGCTCGGGGGTGATGCGGCCGAGGCGGCGATGACCAACGCGGTGCTCGACCATGCCAACCTCGACAACGCCAATATCTCCGGTGCCAACCTTTCAGGGTCGTCGATGGACCACAGCAGCATGCGCGGTGCGCGCATGGAGGGGACCAACCTGTCGGACGGCAACATGAAGGGCTCAAGCCTCGACGGTGCCGTCCTGAAAGGCGCGAACCTGAGCAACACCAACCTGAACGGAGCCAGTCTCGTCGGGGCAGACCTGAGCGGCGTGACGTTGAAGGGCACGGACCTTACGAACGCCGATCTCAACGATGCGAACCTCGACGGCGTTGACCTGGCCGAGGCGAACGTGACCGGCGCAAAGCTGTCACGACCGACGAGCGAGTTTCCTGCGGACATCCAGCGAATCCTCAAGGACCACTTTGACTGGATCGAGAGCGGCGGGAAGACGGGCGCGCGAGCTGATCTGACCAAAAGTGATATCGAGCGCATCGACCTTCCTGGTGAGGACATGAGCGGGGCGGTCCTAAAGCAAACGCGCATGAGCGGTGCGAACCTCCGCTCGTGCCGCTTCGTCATGACCGAAATGGAAGAATCGAGCTTGTCGGGAGCCGACCTGTCGGATGCCCTATTGGAAGGTGCAAACCTCCAGAACGCGGACTTGCGCGGTGCAAATCTGGAAGGCGCACGGCTCGTCGCGGTGGAGCTTAAAGACGGACTGGGCAAGGCAACGGGACGGCTCTGGCCGGCCAACCTGACCGGCGCGAACCTTGCCGGTGCAAACCTCCGGGGCGCGGATCTTGCGAATGCGCGACTGGTCGATGCCGACCTGCGCGGCGCCGATCTGACAGGTGCAAACATGGTCGAGGCGGACCTGTCGGGCGCTTTCATTGCCGATGCTGACATGACCGACGCTCATCTGGATGGCGCCAAGCTTGAGGATGCAATACGCGAAGCTGTCGCGCTCGACGACGGTCTGGCAGACGACGAGATGCTCGAGGCGGCTGTCGGCGACTGACGCCGTTCCCCGTCCGTACCAAACGCGCTAAAACCGCCTGCAACCACACAGCAGGAGGCACGCGACATGGCGAAGGCATTCGCAAGCGCCGAGGATCTATCCCCCAAGAAAGTGACGTTCGAGAAGCTCGCTGACGGCGTCTACGCCTATACGGCAGAGGGCGACCCGAACTCCTGTGTGATCGTGGGTGAGGACAGCGTTCTCGTGATGGAAGCCCAGGCGACGCCCGTGCTTGCCAAACGCGTAGTCAAGGAAATCCGCAAGGTTACCAGGAAGCCGATCAAGTACCTGCTGCTGAGCCACTACCATGCGGTCCGGGTGCTGGGTGCGGCAGGGTTCAACGCGCCTGAGATCATCATGAGCAACGCCACGCGCGATCTCGTGGTTGAACGGGGGCAACAGGATTTCGAATCCGAGGCCGACCGGTTTCCGCGGCTGTTCGAGGGAATCGAGACGGTGCCCGGCCTGACCTGGCCGACGCTGACGTTCGAGAACGAAATGACCCTTTGGATGGGCGATCGTGAAGTCCGCATCATTCATGTCGGGCGTGGCCACACGAAGGGTGACACGATCGTCTGGCTGCCGAAGGAAAGGATTTTGTTTGCAGGCGATCTCGTCGAGGCTCACGCGGCACTTTATTGCGGCGATGCCTACCTGACCGACTGGCCGGGGACGCTTAAGAAACTCAGAGCGCTCAAGCCACGCAAGCTGGTACCCGGAAGGGGGCCTGCCGCGACCACGCCACGACAGTGCGAGAAGGCTTTCGACCAGACGGAGGCCTTTATCCGCGATCTGTTCCGAGGTGCGCGGCACGGTGTGAAGAAGGGCTGGTCGCTCAAGGAAACCTTCGACTACACGTATGGCAAAATGACGCCGAAGTACGGGGACTGGGCGATTTACGAGCATTGCATCCCCTTCAACATGGGGCGGGCCTATGACGAGGCGAAGGGTATCGAGCACCCGCGTATCTGGACCGCCAAACGCGACAAGAAGCTCTGGAAGGACCTCCAGGGCTGATCGATAAACCGTAATTCCAGCAGCGCCGGATGGCGCGTCGCGGTCCGGGTCACTCCGACCGGGTACCGCGTTCGACAGCCATTTTTTCGCCACACCGCACGGTACGATCGTCGGCAATGGCCAAATCCGCTTCAAAGTCCCGGTGGGGCGTCTTCCTGACGTTGGTGATGTTGCCGCTCGCGGCGGCCGCGCTCGCGGTTTACGTCGGCGTGCTCCGGGTGCCCCCCAACGTCGTGCCGTGGGGAGATATCGACCTGGAGCAGCCACCGGGCCCGTTTGCGCGGATGCAGATCAACGGCCTCGTGCAGTCTCCCCAGGCCTGCTTCATCGCGCTTGCCGGTTCGAGCCTCGAGTATCGCCGGATCGCTGACCGTCCCGTTCGCGACGGCTGCGGTTTCCCCAACGGCGTCGTCGTCGAACGTTCAAATGTTCCCTACAGCTCGGGCTTTTCGGCCAGCTGCCCACTGGCCGCCGCCCTTTATGTTTACGAACGCCAGCTGCGTGAACTTGCGCGATCCCATCTGGGGTCCGATCTGGCCCGCATAAACCATGTCGGGACGTACGCCTGCCGCAACGTCAATGGCGCGACTGCAGGACGCCGCAGCCAGCACGCCACGGCCAATGCGATCGATATTTCCGGTTTCACGCTGGCGGATGGGCGCCGGATTTCGGTGCTCAGGGACTGGGGCACGGATACCCCTGCCGGACGCTTTCTGGCTGATGTCCGCGATGAGGGGTGCGGTCTGTTCAACACGGTCCTCGGGCCGGAGTACAACGACCGCCACCAGGACCATTTCCACCTCGATCTGGGCCGTTTCCGGATCTGCCGGTGAACGTCCGAAGAGGCACTAGAGGATTTCGTAGACCTTGTAGACGGGCCCTTCCGGGAACCGGTGCCCGGTGCTGACGGCGATGATGCGGTTGAGCCAGCCGTACTTGTCGGACCCGGTCTCGAAAGCCGGCGTGTTGCGGAAATAGTATTCGGACGGGTCGACGGGCTCACCTGCCGCCAACCGGTCCAACACCTGCTTGTCGCCGTGGCGGATGCCTCGATAGGTCATGAAGATATGATGGTCGTCATCGGTCACGAGCGTGATCCGCACGTCCATCTGCCACACACCGTCATTGCGGATCAGGATCCAGTCACCACCCGGGATGGGAGCGACGGTTCCCTTCAGCTTCGGACCCTCGAAACTGCCGCCTGTGATTCCCGCGATGATCCGTGTCCCGTAAGGCGTATTCTCGAGAACCGTGGGCGTCGCCACGTCGAACTTTGCCGTAAAAAGGTGTTCGCCGCGCAGGTCGGGCAGCTTGATGTCACTCATGGTCAATGTCCGAATTTGAAAACGTGTGTCCAAAAGTTATCGCAGATTTTCAAGCCACCTGCGAACCGGCCGTTCGCGCAGCGTCCAGCGCCTGCTCCAGCACCACGCGGTTGCCGATGTGGTTGGCAAGCAGCAGAACCAGTCGCGCGTTGAGGCGCATGCTTTCCTCGTCGCTCAGGCCGTCATGCGCGGCGATGAGCTCCTCGTAGAAATCGTCGGGCGCGTCGATCCCCAGTTCGGTCCTCAACTGTTCGCTCATGTTGCCCTCATCTGTGTGCGAGGGCACGGGCCTGTGCCTCTCGAACGGCGCCTTCGTCCATTGATCGCCAACGTGCGGCCACATGCTGGTCCGGCCGAAACAGGTAGGTCGTGCCCGCTTGAGCATCGTAACGGCGGGCTGCGGTGCTGCTCAGGTCTTGGACCTGGACGGTGGCAATGTCCGCCATGGAATCGCGTGTTTCGTTGTCGCCAAAGCAGAGAAGCGTAAATCGGTTTGTCGCCAGTTGGTCCAGGAGCCAGCCATTGTCCAACGGGGCATCCACCGCAGGCGAGCCCGGCGCCGGTCCGGTGGCGAAACTGGCGAGATCGGGTGTGTTCAGTGGCGAGTTCTCGTAGCGGCCGGGCAGGGACAGCCGCCCGCTGTTGACGAGTCGCCGGGCAAAGGGATGGTCGCGCGCCAGTTCGAGCACGGCATCGCGGAAGGCACGCGACACGTTCGACTTGGGGGTCATGAAGTCTGTACTTCGCGTTGAGTTCAGAAGGTTCTCATCGGTCGCCGGGAGGCGTTCAGCGTCGTAGCTGTCCAGCAGGCGTTCGTCTGCCTCTCCGCGGACGACCGCCGCGAGCTTCCAGGCAAGGTTGTCCGCATCCTGCAGGCCACTGTTCCCGCCCCTGGCTC
>JAEPNS010000470.1 GCA_017643325.1 Alphaproteobacteria bacterium
GCCTGCTCGGCTCGCTGGAGTGGGACACGCCTTCGGGACCGTCGATTGTGGTCGCGGCATCGGCGCTATTCGCGCTGGCGCTGCTGCCGGTCGCGGGCCTGCGCCGCCGCCCCGCTCCGGAGGCCGCCGAATGACCCACGACCATGGCGATCCGAAACTCACCCGCAACCAGCAACTCGTCTTCGACGCGCTGGACGCCGCCGACGGCCCGCTGAGCGCCTACACCATCCTCGACCGGCTACGCGACGAGGGGTTCCGCGCCCCGCTGCAGGTCTACCGGGCGCTCGACAAGCTCGTCGCGCACGGGCTGGTCCACCGGATCGAGAGCCTCAACGCCTTCGTTTCCTGCGACCACCCGGCCGGGCAGAGCCACGGCACGGTCGCCTTCGCCATCTGCGAGGATTGCGGCAACGTCACCGAGTTCGCCGAGCAGGACGTCGTGAAGCGCCTGCAGGACTGGGCCCGTGACGAGGGCTTCGAAGCCGGCAGCACGGTGATCGAGCTGCGCGGCCTGTGCGGCAACTGCCGCGCGGCCTGACGGCAGCGGTATTTGTCGTCGTCATGCCCGAGAACGCGGGCATCCATGAACGCCGATTCGAAACCAGGCGAAAGCCTGTGTTTATGAGTTCCCGCCTTCGCGGGAACGACAGCGGAGAGACGTGCAGTATTCGACACACCCTCCTTCGTCATGCCCGCACTTGTTGCGGGCATCCACGTCCATCCACCGGCTCCACCACAACACGTGACACACCGACGTGGATGGCCGGAACAAGTCCGGCCATGACGGTGGAAAGATTGCATCGTGTTCGCGGAGAACTCGATCGTCATGCGCATGCAGACGGGACCGACGTGAGCAACAGGCGGCCCTTGACGGGACGCGCGGCGTTTGGGAAACCCCCGGTTCGTTTTTCCAATAGTAAAAAGCACGAGGAACGCGCCATGCCCGGCAATGTCGAGAACATCCGCCCCTACGAGTCCACCGCCGCCCGCGAGCACCCGGACCACTTCAAGCGTCCCGACACGCTGGTCCTCGACATCCACGGCCACATCATGACCGAGGGCGTCGACGAGGAGGTCCGCAAGCATGTGCCGGCCGAGACGCTCGACGCGGTGAAATACGCCAGCCCGCTGACCCGCGAGCTCAACAAGAAGCAGAACCAGGAGCGGCACGAGGAGCTGGTCGGCGTGACCAAGCGGCTCGAAGACATGGACAAGATGTGCGTCGACGTGATGGCGATCTCCTGCCAGCCGCCGCAGATGCACTACGGCGCGCCCGACGCGCTGGGCCAGGAGACGGCCGAGAAGGTCAACAACAACATCGCGCGCGCCGTGTCCGAGGCGCCGGACCGCCTGCTCGGGCTGGGCACCGTGCCGCTGCAGAACACCGACATGGCGCTGATGGAGCTCGACCGCATCACCGGCGAGCTCGGCTTCAGGGGCATCCAGATCGGCGCGCAAATCGGCAAGGACGAGCTGTCCGCAGAGCGGCTGGAGCCGTTCTGGGCCAAGTGCTCGGAGATGGAAATCCCGATCCTGCTGCACCCGACCTCCTTCGCGTCGGACCGCTTCGGGGCGCATTACCTGACCAACATCATCGGCAACCCGCTCGATACGACGGTCGCCGTGCACTACCTGATCTTCGACGGCGTGCTGGCTCGCCACCCGGGCCTGAAGTTCGTGGTCGTCCATGGCGGCGCGTTCGTCGCGGCCTATGCCGCGCGCATGGACCACGCCTGGGGCCAGCGCGAGGACTGCTGCCTGCACATCGACCAGCCGCCGACGAGCTACCTGAAGAACATGTATTTCGACACGGTGGTGTTCGCGAACGAC
>JAEPNS010000471.1 GCA_017643325.1 Alphaproteobacteria bacterium
TTCGCCCGAGGACCGCGTTGCGATGCGGGACGCGCCCGAAGCGCCGGATCGCGTCGCGGTGGCCGTGCGCCGCCTCGAGCGCACGTTCCTCACCCAGCGGCGCATAGAGTTCACACGCCCGGTCCTGATCGGCAAGGTGCTCGCTATGCTCGAACGGGAGGTAGAGAAAGATCCGGTGCCAGGATCCCAGGCCAAGGTCGTGCCCCCGGTCGAGGGCATGGCGTGTGATCTCGCGCGCCTTCGCGTCGGTCGCAAACGCGCGCGGCGAGCCACGGAACATGTTGCGGGGAAACTGGTCGAGCGCAATCACCAGCGCCAGGCATTCGCCCGGTGTCTCGACGAAATGGTCAAAGGCGCCGCCGCCGGCGCGCTCGTGGGCCTCGCTGTAACGCCGGACGATCTCCGCGTCGAATTCCGGCGTTGAGCGAAACCAGACATCGCGACGCTCCATGTCGCGCGCGAGGTCGGTGTGGCCAAACCAGAAGGTCAGGATATCTTCGGCGAGCGGATCCATCGGACGATCCTAGCAGATCGCGCCCGCCACCATAGGCTCCGGGACCGCTAGATCGCGAGATACTGCTGGCGCAGGTCCTCGTCGTCGAGAACGTCCTGTGCCGTGCCGTCGAAAACGACCTGGCCCATGTCGAGGATGATGGCCCGGTCCGCGAGATGCAGCGCGGCGATCGCGTTCTGTTCGACGATGATGGTCGTCATGCCGAGCGTCTTGATCTGCTCGAGAGTCTTCTCGATCTCCTGCACGATCACCGGCGCCAGTCCCTCATAGGGCTCGTCCAGCAGCAACAGCTTCACGTCGCGCGCGAGCGCGCGCCCGATCGCCAGCATCTGCTGCTCGCCGCCAGACAATGTGGTGCCCTCCTGCTTGCGTCGCTCGCCAAGGCGCGGGAAGAGGTCATAAATACGCTCGATCGACCAGCCGACCGGCGGAGCGATCTGGGCGAGCTTGATGTTCTCCTCGACGGTGAGTCCCTGGATAATCCGCCGGTCCTCCGGCACCAGTCCGATGCCGTTCTGGGCCGCCTCGTTGGACTTCATCTCGTGCAGCGGCTTGTGGTCGAGCCAGATCTCGCCATGGCGCAGTTGCGGGTCGTCAACCCGGGCAATCGCGCGCAGGGTGGACGTCTTGCCCGCGCCGTTGCGGCCGAGCAACGCCACGATTTCACCTTCCCGGACGTCGAAACTGACACCCTGGACGATGTAACTCTCGCCGTAATAGGCATGGACATCCCAGCACGAAAAATAGGCGGGCTGTCCTCCGGTGCTGCGGGCGGGCGGCGAACCAGGGGCGTGATCGGACTCCTGCGCCTGTGCGGTTTGCTGTTTCATCGGGATAACCTGACCAGTCTCTGCGGACATTTCCAGCGCGCTCATATATGGGCTCCTCCGAGATATGCCTCCTGCACCCGGGGATCGCCCTTGATGTTCTCCGGGATATCCTCGGCGATGACGGTGCCTTGCGCCAGCACCGAAATCTGCTCGGCGAGGGAAAACACGACATGCATGTCGTGCTCGATGACGACCATTGTCATCCCCTCGTCGGCGATGCGCCGCATCAGGTCGATGGTGCTGTTGGTGTCAGCCCGCGACATCCCGGCGGTCGGCTCGTCGAGCAACAGCAGCTTGGGTTCCTGAACGAGGCACATCGCCAGTTCCAGCCTGCGCTTGTCGCCGCGCGAAAGCTGCTTCGCGATCTCGCGGGACTTGTCCGCAAGCCCGACATCTTCAAGACAGGCCATCGCCGCATCGTAGATGTCCTGTTCGCCGGTCACCGTGCGCCAGGCATTGAACTGGTATGACCCGTCGCGCTTCGCC
>JAEPNS010000472.1 GCA_017643325.1 Alphaproteobacteria bacterium
GCTCGCCCCGGTCAGGATCACGCTGTGCCGACTGTCCGTCATGCACTAGACGTAGAACACCGGGCGCGACTTGGAAAGTCAGTGGTCCGGGTGGGTCTCGATGAAATGCCGCAGGACCGCCACCAGCTTCGCCATGTGGGCGTGGTTGCCGTGCCGGCGCGCCGTCTCGATGTCGTCGACGATCATCGCCTGGATGCGCCGCTCGCCGTCCGGCGTGTGGCACAGGTACTGGCCCATCTCCATCGCGATCACCTCGGGCACATGCTCGTGCTCGGCGATCGCGGCGACCTCGTCTTCGGTCAGTTCGCACAACGCGAGACAGTCTTCGCGTGTCAGCATCCCGGTCTCCTTCCGAATCGATGACGCAATGATGACAGATCGGTGACAAAGCGAATTGGGATAGATCAATCCGCGCGAAGCATTCAAGGCTGCAGCCGCGTGACGGTCCAGGCGCCCCGGTCGCGGACATACAGGTGCCGGTCGTGCAGCCGGTCCGGCCGGTCGGTCCAGAACTCGATCCGTTCGGGCGTCACGCGGAAACCCGACCAGTGGGGCGGACGCGGGACCTCTTCGCCGTCATAGGTATCGGCGAGATCGCGCACCCGCGCCTCCAGCACGTCGCGCGACTCGACGGGCTGCGACTGTTCGGACGCCCAGGCGCCGATGCGGCTGCCGCGCGGGCGGCTGGCGAAATAGGCGTCCGCTTCCTCGGCCGAAACCGGTTCTGCCGGGCCGTCGACCCGCACCTGCCGACCCAGCGTCTTCCAGTAGAAGCACAGCGACGCGTGCGGGTTCGCGAGCAACTCGCGCCCCTTCAGGCTGTTGAAGTTCGTGTAGAAAACGAAACCGCGCGCGTCGTGTCCCTTCAGCAGGACCATCCGGGTGGACGGCCGGCCGCCCGCCGAGACCGTCGCCAGGGTCATCGCGTTGGGGTTTGAGGGCTCGGACGCCGTCGCGTCGGCCAGCCAGCTGTCGAACAGGGATATCGGATCGTCCTCGGTCATGCCTTGGTTCCGCCTCAAAACGCCGTTTCAATTGTGACGGCAATCATAGCGAAACCCCTTTCGCGACCCTATGTTCAGGCACGGACAAAGCGTCGCGGTGAACGCACGACGCCCGACCCAGGAGACACCGCCATGCGAATCAAGGCTATCGCCCCCCTCGTCGCAGCCGCCATGCTGCTCGCCGCCTGCGCCCAGGACGGCAGCCAGAACCAGACCGCCGGGACGATCGTCGGCGGCATTGCCGGCGCGGTACTCGGCTCGCAGGTCGGCGGCGGCTCGGGCCGGATCGTCGCAACAGCGGTGGGCACGCTCGCCGGTGCGCTGATCGGCAACGAAATCGGCAAGTCGCTCGACCGGAACGACAAGGCCGCGATGCGCGATGCCGAGCAGCAGGCGCACGCCGCACCGGTCGGCGAAACGGTCGCGTGGAGCAACCCGGATTCCGGCAATTCCGGCACGGTCACGCCCGTGCGCGAGGGCCGCAGTAACCAGACCGGCGCCTACTGCCGCGAATACCAGACGACGGTGACGGTCGACGGCCGGCAGGAAGAGGCCTTCGGCACCGCCTGCCAGCAGCCGGACGGTAGCTGGAAGATCGTCAGCTAGCAGGGTACGCGCCGGTCACGCGGTCCGCCGCAGGACGGCCTGAACCGCCCCCACCCGTCCGTTGGCGAAGTTCGCCGCCAGGTTCGCGATCATTTCGGGAAAATCCCCGCCCATCAGGGTCCGCAGGCTCGGCCCGGCGGCGCCGCGCGGCGGGCGGGCGTTGACGAGCCATTCGCGCGCAAAGGCGCTGTCGTCCA
>JAEPNS010000473.1 GCA_017643325.1 Alphaproteobacteria bacterium
GGATCGCGACCGCGCTGGCGCGCCGGTCAGCCTAGAGAACGCGGTCAGGAGCGCGCCGATGTGTCGGCGCTGCCGCTCAACCGGGCCCGGTAGCTGTCCATGAACGCCTCGAAGGCGTCCACGGCCGCGACCCGTTCCAGGACGTCGGCAAAGTCGCGCGGCGCGGTGTCGACCGACGTGATCGCGCGGAAGTCGGCGGCGAAGGGCGTGTCCTCCATCGCGGCCCCGTGGGTTGTTCGCAGGGCCGCCAGGCGGTCGGTCTCCCCGCCAAGGGCCAGCGCCACGGCATTGTTCAGGACGAACCGGCTCGCCCGCTCGTCAAGCGGCACGCCGTCGGCCGGTACCGGGCCGGCCAGCACGGCGAACATCTGCGCCGCCTCGCGCCAGCGCTGCGCCTTCCAGTAAATCTCGGCGCGGAGCAGGTCGACGTCCTCGCCGAACAGCCCGGCCAGCGCCGACAGGGCGGCCGGATGGTCGCCCAGCTGGTTCTGCGCGCGCGCCCGGGCGATCGCGCGGTCGCGCAGGATCACGGCGTCCGCCGTGCCGCCGCGCGTGGCGTCGAGGGCCTTTAGGGTATCCTGCGGGTTGCGGTCGAGCAGGTAGATCATCGCGAGCCGCGCCCCGACCTCCGCCTTCTCGGCCCCCTCGAGCCGGAACTCGACCTGGTGTTCGAGCAACTCCGCCGCCTGCGCCAGCAGGTCCACCGCCACCAGCCGGTCGGCCAGCCGGCGGATCATCGTGTCTCCCGCCGCACCGGCCGGCGCCAGCTCGTTGAACTCGTTGAACAGCGCGATCGCGGTGACCGGTTCGAGTTCGTCGGCCTCGCCCTCGAGATAGAGCTCGGCGAACACGGTGCGCATGTCGTCGGCGAGCCGCGGCGCGGCCGGATGCTCGGGGAAGTTGGACGCCGCGCGCTTCAGGCTGCGCAGCCCGTCACGATAGCGTCCGGCGGCGATCTCGAGCTCGCCGAGCCGCCGGAGGATCCGGAACTCGAGCCCGTCGCCGCGCCAGACGTAGCGGAGCCGGTCGAGCTCATCGACCGCCTCGGACGGCGTGATGTCCTCCTCGGACAGCAGCAGCTCGGTCTTGGCCATCGTGGCCAGCGCCCGGCTGAGGCGGTCGCGGCCGTTGATCACACGGTCGTAGAGGGAGATCGCGGTGTCGATCTCGCCGTTGCGCGCGGAGATGCCGGCCTCGAAGACGCGGCGTCGATCCCGTTCGGCCGGCGTCAGCTCTGCGTTGCCGATCACCTCCAGCCAGAATTCCGCCGCGACCGGGTCGCCGGCCGCAAGCGCCACATCGGCACCCAGGAACGCGAAGTGAACCCGCAGCGCATCCGGATAGTCCTGGACGAAACGCTCCGCGGTCTGCAGCTCGAAGGACGACGTGAGGACCTCCCCCTGTGCGCCGCGGACCGCCGCGCGCCAGAGATCGATTTCGGGCTCCGCGTCCAGCTCCCGGTCGAACAGGTCGCGTTCCGCACCGTCGGTATCGCCCATGAGGAAACGCGATGCGCCCCGCAACGCCTTGAAACTGGGCACACGCGAGATTTCAGGTTCGCGCGCGGCCACCACGTCGAGAAGACCCATCGCCCGGTCCGCCAGGCCATGCGCCAGATAGAATCGCGCGAGCTCGATCCGCCCGGTGTTGCGGACATCCGGCTCCATGGTCTGCATCTGCGCGAGCAGCTCGCGATGCGCGGCATTGTAGTCGCCGAGTTCGGAATGCCGCCATTCCACGAAGCGGTACATGCGCGCGAGTTCGTCGGCGCCGCCCGACGCCAGTGCCCGGCTCCGAGCGCTC
>JAEPNS010000474.1:0-236 GCA_017643325.1 Alphaproteobacteria bacterium
TGAAGTTCCCACCGAAGCGGCCGCTTTCAGCCTCGGCGTAGGTGACCTCGACCAGCATCTCGATCTTGCGCCCGCGAAAGTCCGTGAACTCGAGCTCCGCAAGGGTGTCGACGATCGGCCAGGTCGTCCCGTCGTGCCGCTCGAACGCGCCCGTCCCCCCAAAGCCTGACAGCCCGATGTCGAGGATCTTCACATCTTCCTCGTTGAGCGTCGCATCGAGCATGAGTGCCCGGCGC
>JAEPNS010000474.1:246-1795 GCA_017643325.1 Alphaproteobacteria bacterium
TGTCCGAATTTGCGTATCCAACGACACGAGTCGCCATGTATCACCAATGGGTTAGTCTGTTTCACCCAAACATTGGGGCAGGGGAGTTAACCAACCCTGAACGGGCACGGTACTCACGTGCCCGGGCAGCCGGAATCGCGCGTCGATAGGCATGTCGGCCGCAAGGGAGCAGCGTTGCGCGCATGGTCAAGGTTATCGTCCAGATGTATCCGGTCATTCCGGCGGCAAGCGAGACCGAACGGATGGCGCTTCGGCCCATCGGACGCAACGCGGACCGGTTCCAGGCCACGTTGCGCGGCTGGTGCGAGATCGTCGAGGAAGCCGACCGGCTCGGGCTCTGGGGCGTGACCGCCATCGAGCACCATTTCCACTCCGAGGGCTACGAGGTCAGCCCGAGTCCGGGCGTGATGAATGCCTTCTGGGCGGCCCGCACGAAGAATATCCGCGTGGGCCAACTCGGATACGTGATGACGACGCACAACCCGATCCGCGTGGCCGAGGAAACGGCCATGCTCGACCATTTGACCGAGGGAAGGTGCTTCGTCGGTTTTTCGCGGGGCTTCCAGTCTCGATGGACCGACGTGCTCGGCCAGCATCTCGGCACCCGCGCGACGCGTTCGGACGGTAGCGCCGACGACGACCTGAACCGCGAGATTTTCGAGGAAGCCGTCGAGATTGTTCTCAAGGCCTGGACCCAAGACAGCATCGAACACAACTCCGAACGCTGGCAGATACCGTTTCCCCACGACACGGGGCTTCGCGACTGGTTCATGTCTCCCTGGACGGAGAAGCTCGGCGCGCCGGGCGAGATCGGGCCGGAGGGCGAGGTGCGTCGGGTGAGTGTGGTGCCCGCGCCGTTCACGAAACCGCATCCACCGGTCTTCATCGCATCGAACGCGAGCCGTGAGACCGTCGAGTACGCCGGTGCGCACGGGTTCATCCCGGCCTACTTCTCGCACATGGACAAGGTCGCGGATTACGGCCCGGCCTATGTTTCGGCGGCCGCTCGGAATGGCCGCGCATTTGCATTGGGGGAAAACCAAGCCATCGTGCGCATGCCGCGGATCGCCGACACTATGGGCGACGCGCGCCAGGCCGTCGCGGACTATGACGGCATGATCTTCAAGCATTTCTACGAGAGCTTCCTGCCCGCAGCGTTCCGCGAGACCATCAACGTCACGGAGGATACGCCGTTCGAGGACCTGGTTGACCCGATGGTCGCCACGGGGCTTTTCGTGCCGGGCACGGTGAGCGAGGTCCGCGACCAGTTCGTCGCCCAGTGGAAACACCTGCCGGCCGAATACGTGATCCTGATCTATCACTACGCCCAGCAGCCAAAGGACAGCGTGATCGAGAACCTGCGGCTGTTCATGGAGGAGGTGAAACCTGCGCTCGACGAGCTGACGGATTACGAGAACCGCTCGGCAGCGGAGTAGGGCGGGGCGGTCCCGGGCGTCGCGAACGACACTCGGAACACCGCTAGTCGAGAACCAGGCTCGCGCCGCCGTCGACGACCAGTTCGAGGCCGGTCACGTAGGCGGATTCGTCC
>JAEPNS010000475.1 GCA_017643325.1 Alphaproteobacteria bacterium
GCGATCCGCTTGATGACCTTCTCCAGCCGCCGCAACGTCTCCGCCGTGTCGTAGGGCGGCAGCATCGCCTGCCCCCGCTGCGCGAACGCCGAGCCCTTCTCGAAATGCAGGTCGGACACCAGCAGGTCGCCCGTCTCCGGCAGGAACGCCGCGCCGGAATGGTCGAGAACGACCGTCTGCCCGGCGAGCGTGACGGGGACGGTGGTGCGGACGGTTTGGCGCTCAGGCGGCATCGAAACCGAACTCTCGGGTACCAACATTCTCCATGGCTTCGGAAATAAGGTCTTCCTCGGATTCGCCCAACAGCTCGTCCAGCGCCGCGCCGTAGACGGCCTCGCGGCCGATCTCCAGCAGCACCGGGACGGCCAGCGGCGAGACCCGGTCGAGGTGGCGGTGGGTGATCCGGCCCCTCACCCGGGCAAGCATGTCGGCGATCCGGCGCACGTCGGTCAGGCCCGCCGCGGCGTCGGCACGGGTCGCGCGCAGGAGCACGTGGTTCGGCTCGTGGGTGCGCAGCACGTCGTAGATCAGGTCGGAATTGAAGGTGACCTGCTTGCGGGTCTTCTCCTCGCCCGGCTGGCGGCGCTGGATCAGCCCGGCGATCACCGCGACGTTGCGGAAGGTGCGTTTGAGCATGGAGGATTCGGCCATCCACGCCTCCAGATCGTCGCCGAGCATGTCCTGGTCGAACAGCGCGTCGAGGTCGGCGTCCTCCGCAGAGCGCGTGCTCCAGATGCCGAGCACATAGTCGGTCGCCACGAAACCCAGCGGGTTCAGGCCTGCCCGCTCCATGCGTCTGGTCAGCAGCATGCCGAGGGTCTGGTGGGCGTTGCGGCCCTCGAAGCAGTAGGCCACCAGATAGTGCTTGTCGGCGCGCGGGAAGGTCTCGACCAGCAGCCCGTCGCGGGACGGCAACAGCGAGCGCCAGCGCTGCACGTCGAGCCATTCGCGCACGAGGTTCGGGAGGTCCTCCCATAGGGAAGAATCGGACAGTATTGCGCGCACGCGGTCGGCCAGGTGGGTCGACAGCGGCAGGCGCCCGCCGACATACGCAGGTACCGCAGGGGCATCGCCGGTGCCGGGACGGGTGACCACGTCGGTCTCGCGCACCTCGACGAACTCGAGCAGGCGGCCGGCGAACACGAACGTGTCGCCCTCGGTCAGGTGATTGACGAAATACTCCTCCACCTCACCCAGCACCCGGCCGCGGCCCTGCCGGACCTTGAGGGTGGGCGCCTCGACGATGGTGCCGACGTTCATGCGGTAGTTGCGGACCACCGTCTTGGATGCGACCTCGTAGAGGCCGGACGAGGTGCGGAACAGGCGCTGGAAGCGCTTGTAGGCGCCGAGCGCGTAGCCTCCGGTCGCGACGAACTCGAACACGTCGTCGAAATCCTCACGCGGCAGGTCCGCATAGGGCCCGGCTGTTCTCACCTGCGCGAAAAGCGCGTCACGATCGACCGGCCCGGCGCAGGCCGTGCCGAGGACGTGCTGGGCGAGCACGTCGAGCCCGCCGGGTCGGGCGGGCACGCCGTCGAGCGTGTGTTCGCGGATCGCGTCCAGCGCGGCGCGGCACTCCAGCACCTCGAACCGGTTGGCGGGCACCAGCACCGCCCGGCTGGGGCTGTCGATGCGATGGTTGGCACGGCCGATCCGCTGCAGCAGTCTTGTCGCCCCCTTGGGCGCGCCGATCTGGATCACCAGGTCGACCGCCGCCCAGTCGACCCCGAGGTCGAGGGACGAGGTCGCCACGACCGCGTCGAGGTCGCCGCGCACCATCG
>JAEPNS010000476.1 GCA_017643325.1 Alphaproteobacteria bacterium
TGATCGCGTGGATCGGCTTCTCGGCCAGGTCGTGGGCATCGAGCATGCCGCCCTGGGAAGTCAGCACCAGGGTGCGCCCCGCGAAACCGGCCTCGCTCAGCCGCTCCGTCAGGCCGCCGAGATAGCGTCCCATCAGGGGCTTCAGCGACGCGTCGATGGCTGTCGCAGAGGCGCGCCGGTACTCGCGCAGCGCCGGGTTGAGCCGGTGCGAGAGCGTGTAGGGAACGCCCGGCAGGTGTTCTTCCAGAAGTTCGCCGACCCGAAGTTCGTGCGCCGGGTTGTAGATCGACCACAGGAAGCAGATCGCGACCGCCTCGACCTCCGCGTCGCGCAACCTCCCGATCACGTCGATTGTCGCGGCCTCGTCCAGCGCAGTATGGACTTCGCCCGCGCTGTTGATCCGCTCGGGAATCTCGAAGGTGAGCGCGCGCGGCACGTAAGGGTCCGGATAGGGCGCAACGAAGTTGAACGGTTCGATGCGCCCGCCTTCGCGCAGCACCAGGATGTCCGGATGGCCCGCGGTGGTCAGGAAGGCGGTCTTCGCGGTGTTGCCGGTGATGATCGCGTTGATCGCATGGGTCGTGCCGTGGATCAGCATGTCGCCGCGCGCCAGCAGGTCGCCCAGCGCCATGTCGCGGTCGTCCGCGGCCAGCGTCAGCGCGTCGAGCACGCCCTTGACGGGGTCGGATGGCGTCGTCGACGCCTTGTACATGGTGAGCGATCCGTCATCGTCCTCGACAATCAGATCGGTGAACGTGCCCCCGGTATCGCAGGCAAATCGCATCGAACCCCCTCTCCTCCGGCCGTGCGCGAATTCGTTGCCGTTCGCGCTATGGCAGAGCGATTTTGAACAGTCGCCGACCCGACAACAAGGGTCAGGCCGACAGAATATCCTCGACCGGAACCAGCGGGAGACCGAGGTTCTCGGCGACCACCGGATGCACCACATGGCCCCTGGCGGCGTTCAGTCCGTCGCGGAGGTGCGGATCCGTGCGGAGCGCTTCAACAACGCCGATGTCCGCAATCTTCAGTCCCTGCGCGAGCGTCGCGTGGTTGAGCGCGGTCGACGCTGTGAGCGGCACCGCGCCCGGCATGTTCGCGACACAGTAGTGGACGATACCGTCCACGATGTAGGTCGGGTCCTCATGGGTGGTGGGTCGGCTGGTCTCGAAGCAACCGCCCTGGTCGATGGCCACATCGACGAGCACCGCGCCCGGCTTCATGTGCGCAAGCATTGCCCGGTCCACGAGCTTTGGCGCCCGCGCGCCCGCGACCAGAACCGCGCCGATCACGGCATCCGCAGACGCGGTCGCGTCTTTTAGCGTTCCCCTCGTCGAATAGAGCGTGCGAATGCGGCCGTCGAACGCGGAATCGATTTCGCGCAGGCGCGGAATCGACGTGTCGAGCACCGTGACATCGGCGCCGACCCCCATCGCCATGCGCGCGGCGTTGATCCCGACCACCCCGCCGCCGATGATCACCACGCGCGCCGGCGGCACGCCGGGCACGCCGCCCAGCAGCACGCCCCGGCCGCCCGCCTGCGCCGTGAGCGCCATGCCGGCCGCCTGCACGGCCAGCCTTCCCGCCACCTCGCTCATGGGGGCCAGCAGCGGAAGACCGCCGTCCTTGTCCGTCACCGTCTCGTAGGCGATCGCATAGACCCCGGCCTTCAGGAGGTCCTCCGTCTGTTCCGGGTCGGGCGCCAGGTGCAGGTATGCGTAGAGAATCTGGCCGTCGCGCAACATCGCGCGTTC
>JAEPNS010000477.1 GCA_017643325.1 Alphaproteobacteria bacterium
GACGAGGAACGGAACATCGAAATCTGTCTCGACAGCCTGGACTGGGCCGACGAAGTCATCGTGTTCGATTCCTTCTCGACGGACCGCACCGTCGCGCTGGCGGAGGCGAGGGGCGTCACCGTCATCCAGCGGGCGTTCGACAATTTCGCGACCCACAAGAACTGGGCGCTCGACAATCTGGACCTGCGTCACGACTGGGTGTTTTTTGTCGATGCCGACGAGCGGGGGACGCCGGAACTGGCGGACGAAGTGCGCAGCGTGGTGAACGACCCGGACGCACGCAACGGCTACTACGTCGCCGGGGAGAACTGGCTGTGGGGCAAGCCGATGCGCGCGATCTATCCCAACTACAACCTGCGCCTGATCCGGCGTGGCAAGGGGCGCTACGAGGACCGTATCGTTCACGAGCACATGGTCATCGAGGGCCCGGCCGGCTACCTCGCGAACCATCTCGTCCACATGGACTACAAGGGCATCGAGCGCTGGTACGACCGTCACAACGACTATTCGAGCATGGAAGCCATCGAGGCCTGGCGGCTGCTCAACGCCCATGAAAAGGAAAGCTCGATCGCCGCGCGGCTCACCACCCGCGGCCCGGAGCGCCGCCGGGCCCTGAAGCAGTTCGCCTACCGGTACCTGCCGATGCGCCCGATCTGGCAGTTCCTGTACCTCTACATCGTCAAGCGGGGTTTCCTCGACGGGCGGCTCGGCTTCCGCTACTGCGTCCTGAAGATGTTCTACGAGTACCAGGTCAGCCTGAAGATCGAGGAACTCGACGACCCCGAATCGCCGATGTCGGAGAAGTACCGGCACCTGCGCGACCGCTGATCGGACCGGCGTGAAAATCCTTCTCTACGGCCTGAACTTCGCCCCCGAGCTGACCGGCATCGGCCGGTTCTCCGGCGACATGGCGGCCTGGCTGGCGGCGCGCGGGCACGACGTCCGCGCCGTGACGGCGCCGCCCTACTACCCCGCCTGGCGGATCGGCGAGGGTTACACGGGGCGCTGGTGGGCGCGGGAGACCTGGCAGGGCGTGGACGTGATCCGCTGCCCGCTCTATGTGCCGAAGCTGGCGAGCGGCGCGCGGCGCCTCCTGCACCTTGCCTCCTTCGCTGCGAGCAGTGCGGCACCGGCGAAATGGTCCGGTCTGTCCTGGCGGCCGGATGTGGTGTTCGTGGTCGAGCCGACGGCCTTCGTTGCGCCGGCGGGACTGGCCGCGGCATGGTTCGGCGGGGCGTTGTCCTGGCTGCACGTTCAGGACTTCGAGTTCGACGCGGCGATCGAGCTCGGGTTGCTGCCGCGCGCACTGGCGGGCCCGGCGCGGGCAAGCGAACGCTTTCTTCTGCGCCGCTTCGCTGCGGTCTCGTCGATTTCGCCGCGCATGGTCGACAAGCTCCATGACAAGGGCGTGGACCCGGCGCGCACGATCATGTTTCCCAACTGGGTCGACACCCGCCGGATCCGCCCGGATGTGGACGGAGCCGCGTTCCGGGCCGAGGTCGGCATCCCGGACGAGGCCGTCGTGGCGCTCTACAGCGGCAACATCGGCGAGAAACAGGGCATCGAGCAGATCGCCACGGCGGCACAGACGGTGCTCCAGAACCGCTGCGACGGTGACCCGCCGGTCCGTTTCATCCTGGCAGGCGCGGGCGCGGGCCGCGACGTGATCGAGGGAGTGGTGCGTGCCCACGGACTGGATGAGGAGGCGCTCCGGCTTATGCCGCTCCAGCCCGAAGAGAA
>JAEPNS010000478.1 GCA_017643325.1 Alphaproteobacteria bacterium
CAGCACCCGAAGTTCGAGGCCATCGTGGCGCGGCGGCTCCGTCACCACTGCAAAGTCGAGCTCCCCCGTGTTCACCCAGTCGGTAAGCGTGCCACTGAACGCTTCGACGACGCGAACGTCGACATGCGGCATCTCCTCCGTGAAGGCGGGAAGCACGTCCGCGATAACGCCCTTGGTCACGGTGGGAATGAGCCCGATGTCGAGCGATCCGGACAGGCCGGTCGCGAACTCGCGCATCGTCTCGGCTGCCTGCTCGATGTCGCCGAGGATCGTCTGGCAGTCCCGGTAGAATCGGTCGCCGGCCGGGGTGGCGCGGACGCCGCGCGCGTGCCGTTCGAACAGCGCAACGCCGAGGGATTCCTCCAGGTGTTTGATGTGCAGGCTCAGGCTCGGTTGCGCCGTGTTCAACCGCTCGGCGGCGCTGTTGATACTGCCGCCCTCGTAGACGGCCACGAAGGTCCGAATGTGCTTCAGGTCCATAGCCTGGCTCCGATATAGTATAAAACTATATCTCACATTGTAACTTGGTATTTGTCGCTATGGCTAGAGAAGCGTAGGTTTCGGACAGAGGAAGACGCCCGCTCACGAAAGGAGCCAGAAATGGCCAAGCCCAAAGTCATTGTCCAGCTGTATCCGATGTTCCCGGCCGACGACGAGGAAGACCGCAAGGCCAAGCGCCCTCTCGGCAACGACAACGAGATGTACCACCGGATCGTTCACGAATGGACGGACATCGTGAAGGAAGCGGACGAGATGGGCGTTTGGGGCCTCGGCACCATCGAACATCACTTCCACTCGGAGGGCTATGAGGTCGGTCCGAACCCGGGCGTCCTGAACGCATACTGGGCGGCGCATGTGAAGAATGCCCATGTCGGCGCGCTTGGCTACGTTGCGGCGACCCACGATCCGCTGCGGGTCGCGGAAGAGACCGCGATCATCGACCACCTGACGAAGGGCAAGTTCTTTGTCGGTTTCGCACGCGGCTACCAGTCGCGCTGGGCCAACGTGATGGGGCAGTTCACGGAATCCCCGGCGACCGTCTCCGACGGCAGCGCCGCCGACGACCGCAACCGCGAGATCTTCGAGGAGCGGGTCCAGATGGTGATCGACGCGTGGACCCAGGAGAGTGTCCGCGTGAAGGGCGAGTTCTACGAGGCGCCGTACCCCTACGAGTCCGGCGTCGAGGGCTACCCCGCCTGGAAGATCGCGAAGGAGGCCGGCGCCGAGGGCGAGATCGGCGAGGACGGCAGCGTCCAGCGCGTCTGCGTGGTGCCCAAGCCGTACCAGAAGCCGTTCCCGCCCGTGTTCGTCGCAGCGTCGAAGAGCCAGGCGTCGATCGATTTCTGTGCACGCAACGGCTTCATCCCGACCTACTTCATGCCGACCAAGGGCGTCGTGGAACTGTCGCACTACTACACCGAGGTCGCGAACGAGGCGGGTTACCCGGTCCAGCTCGGCCAGAACCAGAACATTGTCCGCTGGCCGCACATCACCAAGACCTCCGAGGACTTTGACCGCAAGCTGCGCGACTACGACCTCGACATCTACAAGAACTTCTACGGCCCGTTCTTCCCGCAGTTCCCGCAGGGCGACGAGAGCGAGTTGATCCAGGGCATGAAGGACTCCGATATCTTCATCGGCGGCACCGTCGACGAGTCCATCAAGGCGTGGCAGAAGATCTACGAACAGGTCCCCTGCGAGTACATCACGCTCATCTGGCACTGGGCCCAGC
>JAEPNS010000479.1 GCA_017643325.1 Alphaproteobacteria bacterium
CAAAGGTCGCGACACTGCGTTTGGGGACTCCCGATGCCAATCATGCCGGACAGCTGGATCCGCGAGATGTCCAACACGACGGGCATGATCGATCCGTTCGTCGACGAACAGACCCGCGAGGGCGTGATCTCCTACGGCCTGTCGTCCTACGGTTACGACGCGCGCGTCTCCGAGGAGTTCAAGATCTTCACCAACGTGGATTCGGCGACCGTCGACCCGAAGAACTTCAACGAGAAGAGCTTTGTCGACCGGACGACAGATGTCTGCATTGTGCCGCCGAACTCCTTCGCGCTTGCGCGGACGGTCGAGTATTTTCGCATCCCGCGCGACGTGCTGGTGATCTGCCTCGGCAAGTCCACCTACGCGCGCTGCGGGATCATCGTGAACGTGACGCCGCTGGAGCCGGAGTGGGAAGGACATGTCACGCTCGAGTTCTCGAACACGACGCCGCTGCCCGCGCGCATCTACGCCAACGAGGGGGCCTGCCAGTTCCTGTTCCTGAAGGGAGAGGGCGCGCCGGAAGTCTCCTATGCCGACCGGAAAGGCAAGTATATGGGACAGCGGGGCATCACCGTTCCGAAACTCTAGGGCCGCCCACGCGTTGAACGACATGCAATAGCCGCAATCGTGGGGGATCACGCCGCGGCACAACCTTCAGCGCCGGGGCACGGGTGAGCATGGACAAGATCAAGATTCGCGGCGGCAACGCCCTCAAGGGAACGATCCGCATCGGCGGGGCCAAGAACGCGGCGCTGCCGCTGATGGCGGCGAGCCTTCTCACCGATGAGCCGCTTCTGCTCTCCAACGTGCCGCACCTGGCCGACATCACCACGCTCGCCAACCTGCTTGCCCAGCACGGCACCCAGGTGGCGCTCGACGGTGACGAGGCCAACGGCGGCCACACGGGCCGCGTGCTCTCGCTGACGGCGCGGGACATCACCAGCACGACCGCGCCCTACGACCTCGTCCGCAAGATGCGGGCGTCGGTCCTCGTCCTTGGCCCGCTGCTCGCCCGCGAGGGAGAGGCGATCGTCTCGCTGCCCGGCGGGTGCGCGATCGGGACCCGTCCCGTGGACATCCACCTGGCGGGGTTCGAGGCGCTCGGCGCGAAGATCGAGGTCGAGTCCGGCTATATCCGCGCGAGCGCGCCGGACGGCCTGCGCGGTGCACGGTTCGCGTTTCCGAAGGTATCCGTCGGCGCGACGGAGAATGTCCTGCTGGCGGCCAGTCTCGCCAAGGGGCAATCGATTCTGGAGAACGCGGCACGCGAGCCCGAGATCACCAATCTCGGCGAGTGCCTCATCGCCATGGGCGCAAAGATCGAGGGCCTCGGGACCGACATTCTCACGGTCGGGGGCGTGGAACGGCTGCACGGGGCGAGCCACGCCATCATGCCGGACCGGATCGAGGCCGGCACGTATGCGATGGCCGCGGCCATCACCGGCGGCGACGTCACCCTCGAGGGGGCGCGTCTGTCCCATCTCGACGCGGCGGTCACACGCCTGCGCCGTGCGGGTGTCAGTGTCGACGAGACCAGCGACGGCATTCGCGTCAGCCGCGCGAACGGCGCCCTCGAAGGGGTCGACGTGCAGACCGACCCCTATCCGGGCTTCCCGACAGACCTGCAGGCCCAGTTTCTGGCGATGATGACCATCGCCGACGGTGCGTCGATGATCACCGAGACCATCTTCGAGAACCGGTTCATGCATGTGCCCGAACT
>JAEPNS010000047.1 GCA_017643325.1 Alphaproteobacteria bacterium
GATTTCCTTCATGATCATCGGCTCGCTGCCGTTCGTGCTCTACCTGCAGGCCGCGCGCGGGCGCCCGGTCAGCCTGTTCCAGGATTCGCAGGTCCGCTGGTTCCTCGCGATCCTGGCGAGCGTCGTCGCGATCATCAGCCTCTCGCTGTATCTCTCGCACGAACTCGGACTGGCGGTCTCGATCCGGTCGGCCGCGTTCAACGCGGTGTCCATCATGACCGGCACCGGCTACGCCACGGCCGCCTTCGATACCTGGGGCACCTTCCCCCTGATCATCTTCTTCGTGATCATGTTCATCGGCGGCTGCGCGGGATCGACCACCTGCGGCATCAAGATCTTCCGCTTCCAGGTGCTGTATGCGATCGCGACCATGCAGATCAAACGCCTGCTGCAGCCACATGGCGTCTTCATTCCGCACTACAACCGAAACCCGGTCACCGAGGAAATCGCGCTGTCGGTTCTCGGCTTCGTGTTCTTCTACATCCTGGTGTTCATCTTTCTGGCGCTCGGCCTGAGCGCGCTGGGCCTCGATTTCCTGACCAGCATGTCCGGCGCCGCGACCGCGGTCTCCAACGTCGGCCCCGGCCTCGGCCCGACGATCGGGCCCATGGGCACCTTCGCCGACCTGCCGGATGCGGCGAAATGGATGCTGTCGGCCGGCATGCTGCTCGGCCGGCTGGAACTCTTCACCGTCCTCGTGATCCTCACGCCCGCGTTCTGGAGAAGCTGAGCATGGCGGACGTTGCCGACACGACGACCGAGATTCTCGCGCACCTGATCGGCTTCGACACGACGTCCCACCTGTCCAATCTCGACCTTATCGAGTTCGTCGAGGACCACCTTGCGCGCCACGGAATCACGGCGCGGCGCATCCCGAGCGACGACGGCACCAAGACCAACCTGCTCGCAACCATTGGCCCGGACGTCGAGGGCGGGATCGTCCTGTCGGGCCATACGGACGTGGTGCCGGTCGCCGGCCAGGACTGGTCGAGCGACCCGTTCCTGCTCGACACCCGCGAGGTCGACGGCCAGACGCGCCACTTCGGCCGCGGCACGGCCGACATGAAGGGCTTCATCGCTGCCGTGCTGGCGCGTGTCCCGGAACTGGCGCACGCCGGGCTGAAGACCCCGATCCACATCGGCCTGACCTACGACGAGGAGGTCGGCTGCAAGGGCGTGGGTCGGATGATCGAACAGCTCGGCGCGGAGATCCCGATGCCCGCCGTCGCGATCGTCGGCGAGCCGACCAGCATGCAGATCGTGACCGGCCACAAGGGTATTCGCGGTTTCGAGACGGTGCTCACGGGCGTTGCCGCTCATTCAAGCGCACCGCATCTCGGTGTCAACGCGATCACTCACGCCGCGCGGTTCGTCGATTTCCTGACGGGACTCGCGGCCGAAATCCGCGATGACGCCAATCCCGACAGCCCGTTCGAGCCACCCTGGACGACCTTCAACATCGGCACGATCCAGGGCGGCGAGGCTCTCAACATCATCGCCGAGCGGTGCGCCGTGAAGTGGGAATTCCGGCCGTTGCCGGAAACCGACGCGGACGCCATTGTCGCGCGAGTCCAGGATTTCGTGGACGACGAGCTCCACCCCGCGATGCAGGATGCCGACCCGCGGGCCGGCGCCGAGCTTCGCGCGCTGGAGGCGGTTCCGCCCATGCGGCCCGACCCGGACTCACCGGCCGAACGGCTTGTCCGGCACCTCACTGGCGCGAACACCACCCACACGGTGGCTTATGTCGCCGAGGCGAGCCAGTACCAGGCCCACGGAATCCCGACCGTGCTGTGCGGGCCCGGCGATATCGCCCAGGCCCACCAGCCCGACGAGTGGATCGCCCAGAGCGAACTGGACGCTTGCGAAGCCTTCCTCGATCGCCTCCAGGCCTGGGCGGTCTCGGGCGACCCGATCCCCTGATCATCTGAAAAGCATACACCGCACCGCAAAGGCCGGACGCCATGGCAGACCTGACCCGCACGAAGAAGATCGCGCTCGAAGAGCATTTCATGGAGCCGGACTTCATCGACTACTTCAACACGACGTCGATCAACATCAGCCCGGCCCTGTTCGGCAAGGCGCTCGACGTTCTGCAGGATTTCGGCGAGCGGCGGCTGGAATCGATGGACAGCATCGGGATCGAGAAGTCCGTCCTGTCGCTCGCGGGACCAGGCGTCCAGGCCGAGAAGATGACCGACGTCGCGGTCCGCCGCGCCCGGCAGGTGAACGATTTCCTTGCCGAGAAGATGGCCGAGAAGCCGGACCGCTACGGCGGGTTCGCCCACCTCGCGATGCAGGACCCGGTGGCGGCGGCGGACGAGCTGGAGCGCTGCGTGCGTGACCTCGGCATGTCCGGCGCCATGATCAATGGCCAGACCAACGCCACCTATCTCGACGACGATCGCTATTCACCGTTCTGGGAGCGCGCCGAGGACCTTGGCGCTCCGATCTACATCCACCCGAACAACCCGCCCGAACAGGTGCACATGTATTCCGGCCACCCGGAGCTGTTCGGGCCGGTCTGGTCCTGGACGGTCGAGACCGCGACCCACGCGCTGCGACTGGTGTTTTCGGGGACGTTCGACCGCTTCCCCAAGGCGAAGCTGATCCTCGGCCACATGGGCGAGACAATCCCGTTCCTCCTGTGGCGCTTCGACAGCCGGTGGGACATCTCGAACCGGGGCGACATGACCCTCGAGATGCCGCCGTCCGAGTACTTCCGCAGGAATGTCTGGTACACGACGTCGGGCGTGTGCGCGGACGAACCGCTGCGCTGTTCGATTGACGCGGCGGGACTCGACCGCGTGCTGTTCGCTGTCGACTACCCGTTCGAAAAGCCCATCGAGGCGGGCGAATGGATCGAAGGCGCGTCGATCGACGACGAAGAGCGCGCCGCCGTCTGTCACGAGAACGCGCGAGGCGTCCTGCTTCTCTAGGGCCGGAGGAAAGGCTGCAGGAACCGGCGGATCGCGGTGTCGAGTTCCTTGTCGAGGTCCTGGATCAGCGCTTCGGTGATCTCGAACCAGATCTTGTCGCGTTCATTGAGGGTGGACTTCTCGGCGATCGTGCGGCTTCGCGTCGCTTCCGCGCTGACCTCTCCGCGCCGGCCGCGCCCGTCGCTGATCTCGATCCTGGCCGCAAGCCGCCCGTCATAACGCTCGGACTGGTCGTCCGTCACGACGCCGCGCAGGCCAGATGTTCGCTGCAACGGCACCTCGACCACCGACGCGTCGGTCACCGTGAACAGGATACGGCCCGCAGTGCCGACCGGCTGAAGCCGGTCCCTTGCCCAGCGCTGCGCCGCGACCGCGGGCGGAATCGGCATGCCCTGCGCGACGTCACGCGCGCCCGCCGCGGGGCGGTAGGCGTCGGCAATATCCAGCGTGGCAGCGTCAAGCCGAAACGCCGGCACGTGCGTAAACGTCAGCTGCGGGAAGCGCGGGCTGGGCGGCGGATTCGTGCAGGCGGCGAGTGCGACAGCGGACATGCCTGTGAGCAGCCCGCGCCGGTCCAGGTTAAACTTCATGGAGCAATCCCGATGTGTCGGTTCGGATGGCTGATCACTCCTATTCTCGCGGCGATTCGGGCGATTCCGTGGCGCTGGCGCGTGCTTCGATATCGTCCGGCGTAAAGCGGTAGGTCTCGCTGCAGAATTCGCATGTGACCTCGAGCCAGCCATCCTCGGCAAGATCGTCCAGTTCCTCGGACGGCAACCGTACGAGCACGTTATAGACGCGCTCGGCCGAACAGCGGCACCCGCGCGCGACCGGACGCGGCGGTGTCACCCGTACGCCTTCCTCGTGAAAAAGCCGGAACAGGTACCGGTCCGCGGTCAGGGCCGGGTCGAGGATTTCCTCGTCGGTTCCGGTCGCCATCAGCATCATGACGCGCCGCCACGCGTCATCGCCATCGTCGGAGGGGAGTTGCCGGGTCTCGTCCTCGGCGATGCGCTGGACCATCATCGCGCCCGCGCGCCACGGGCCGTCAGGCGCTCCTCCGGCACGGCCCGCCGACAGCATGATCGCCGCGTCCATCTGCTGCGACTGACGGAAATAGTGCTGCGCACACTCCGCCAGCGTGTCCCCCACCAGTTCGACCATCCCCTGGTAGCGGTCGGTGTGCGGGCCCTGGTCGACGGTCAGCGCGAGATAACCCGTTCCGAGCAAGGCCCGCGCGCCGGTCTGTCCAACCACCTTCTCCTCGTCGTATTTCGCATAACCGCGCACGAGGTAACGCTCACCGTCTTCGCGGGTCTCGATATCGGCCAGCAACAGCGATACGGGTCCGTCCCCCTGGATCTGGAACGTGAAGATACCGTCGAATTTCAAGGCACCTGCAAGTGTCGCACACAGCGCGAGGGCTTCGCCGAGCAGCCGGGCCACCGGTTCGGGATACTCGTGGCGGCCGAGGACGTCGTCGACAACCGGGCCGAGCCGGGCAAGGCGGCCGGTGAGTCGCGCCTCGCCCGCCTCCCCCGAATCGAGTTGAAACGGCTGGATCAGATCGTCGGTCGGGCGATCCGGCCCACGACCACCCGGGACGGGACCGGAATCAGGCAAGCCCCGCACTCCCGAGCAGGCACCAGAGCAGGATGCTCTTCTGGGCGTGCAGGCGATTGCCGGCCTCGGTCCAGACAACCGACTGCGGGCCGTCGACAACGTCCGCCGTGACCTCGTCGCCGCGATAGGCCGGCAGGCAGTGCATGAAAATCGCACCTTCCGCGGCGCGGGCCATCAGGTCCGCGTCGACCCGGAACGGCTCCAGCGCGGCCCGGCGACGCTCCGCGTCCTCATCACCCATCGACACCCAGGTGTCCGTGACGATGCAATCGGCACCTGACGCTGCCGCGTTCGGGTCCCCGCCGACGGAAACGCGGCCGCCGTTCGCGGCCGCCCATTCGAGGATATCGGCTGGCGGGCGGAACCCCTCAGGGGACGCAATGCGCAGCTCGAATCCGAAGCGGGCTGCTGCATGGATCCAGGAGTTGGCGACATTGTTCGCATCGCCGCTCCACGCCACGACCCGGTCGGCGATCGGGCCCGATATTTCCTCGAAGGTCAGCACATCGGCCATGATCTGGCAGGGATGCGACCGGTCGGTCAGCCCGTTGATCACCGGCACCGTTGCCGCGTCCGCCATCTCGACAAGGTTCTCGACGGTCGAAGTGCGGAACATGATGACGTCGACATACTGGGAGAGGATGCGCGCGGTATCAGCGACGGTCTCGCCGCGGCCGAGCTGGGACCCTTCCGGCTCTAGGCTCACCACGTTACCCCCCAGCGACTGCATGGCCACGTCAAATGAAACCCGGGTGCGGGTGCTGGGCTTCTCGAAAACCATCGCGAGTGTCTTGCCCCGCAACGCGTCCTCTTGGCCACCCGACGCCTTGATCCGCGCAGCCGAGTCCAGCATCGCACGCAGGGTGGTCGCGTCGATGGCATCGAGGTCGAGGAAGTGTCGAAGGTCAGCCATGTCCCGAGGCGAGCGTCGCGCACGCCTTGTCGAGCGCATCGAGCGCCTCGTCGATCTCGGTCTGGCCGATAATCAGCGGCGGCAACAGCCGCAGCACATTTTCGCCCGCCACCACCGTCAGCAGTCCGTTCTCCCGCGCCGCCTCGCCGAGCGCGGCGTTGGTGTGCGGCGCCTTCACGACCATTCCGATCATCAGGCCCCGCCCGCGCACACCGTCGAGGACACCGCCGTGCCGCTCCATGATCGCCTCAAGCCCGGACTTCAGGGCCGCACCGGATTCCCGGACCCGTTCGAGGAACCCGTCGCCTGTCAGGATATCGAGCGTCGCGTTCGCCACGGCCATCGCCAGCGGATTCCCGCCGAACGTGCTGCCATGGGAACCTGCCGTCATGGCCTGCGCGACCGCTTCGGTCGCCAGGACCGCACCGCACGGGAAACCGCCCGCGATGCCCTTGGCGCAACCCATGACATCGGGCGTGACGCCCGCCCACTCATGGGCAAACAGCTTGCCGGTCCGCCCGAAACCCGTCTGGACCTCGTCGAATACCAGCAGCAGCCCGAACTCGTCCGCCGCCGCGCGCAGATCGCGCAGATAGTCGTCTTCGAGTGGCCGCAACCCGCCTTCGCCCTGGATCGGTTCCACGACGATAGCAGCGGTTTCCGGCGTAATGGCGTCGCGCAGCGCATTCATGTTGTGCGCAGGCACGATGTCGAAGCCGTCGGCCGGATCGCCAAATCCATCGAGATGCTTGGGGTTCTTCGAAGCCGACAGCATCGCCAGCGTGCGGCCGTGGAACGAACTCTGAAGCGTGATCGAGCGCCACTTCTCAGGATGCCCGTTGACCGCGTGATAGCGCCGGGCGGCCTTGACCGCGCCCTCCATCGCCTCGGTACCCGAGTTGCAGAAGAAGGCCGCGTCGGCAAAGGACAGGGCGCACAGCCGTTCGGCCAGGCGTTCCTGGTCCGGGATCGCATACAGGTTCGATGTATGCCAGAGCTTG
This sequence comes from Alphaproteobacteria bacterium, assembly GCA_017643325.1. Classification (GTDB taxonomy): domain Bacteria; phylum Pseudomonadota; class Alphaproteobacteria; order UBA6615; family UBA6615; genus JABJAG01. Next base: position 6,477 of record JAEPNS010000047.1, read on the forward strand.
CCCGCCTGCTCGGTGAGCGCCGCCACCAGATGCGGGTGGCTGTGGCCGAGCGAATTCACCGCAATCCCGGCCGCGAAGTCCAGGAATCGCCGCCCGTCGGTATCGAACAGGTAGGCACCTTCACCGCGCTCGAACGCGACGGTGGGATGGCCATAGTTCGGCATCACCGCGCTCATGTTTCCGGCCTCCGGCTGGACGTGTGGCGAACACGATACCGTGCCCGCGAAAAAGGCGCTGAATATCGAAAAAGGCTGTTCGGAAGTCAACGGCGGTCCGGGTTCACCGCCAGGCCGCAAGCAGGTCAGCTCTTGTAGCGGTACCCGATTGCAAACAGGCGATATGCGATCGCCCAAAGTACCGCCACCACCGCGAGACATACCGCCGCGCCGAGCCATGGATCAGCCTCCGCTTGGCCGGTCAGCGCATAGCGTACGCCATCGACGATATAGAAGACCGGGTTGAACTGCGCATAGAAACGCGCGCCCTCGGAGAGCTCGTCGAGCGAGAAGAACACCCCGGACAGGAACACGAAGGGCATGAAGACGAAGGTCTGCACCGAAATGATGTAGTCCCACTTGCGTGCCCAGAGCCCCGAGATCTGGCTGAACAGGCCAACCATCAGGCTCCCAGCGGCGATAAAGAACAGCAGGGCCAACGGCGACACAGGCAGCGTGCCGCCGATGGGGAAGAGCGCTGCCCACACGATGGCGCTCACGAGAACGCTCCCGGTCACGGTCGCGGCAGCGTAGGCGATCACGATCTCGCCGGGCGTCAGCGGCAACGCGGCCATGTCGCTGAAAATCCCTTCGGTCTTTTCGTAGACCATAGAGAAGGCGCTGGACTCGAACGCACGTTCCAACGCGGCAACCACGATCAGGCCCGGCACCAGGAATTCGAGGAACGGCATCCCGGACATGGTCATCCCGGGCCTGTCGATCGCCAGACCGAAGACGCTTGCAAACAGGATTGCGCGCAAGGCCGGTGCGGCGAGCGTGAGGCTCCAGATCTTCATTCCGCGCACGAACTCGCGCCGATAGAACGTCGCCAGACCCCTGAGATTGATCGATCCGAACCGGCGGGCGATCGGCGGACCGCCCAGCAACGGATCGCCTCGGGCCGCAGGGTCTGGCGCCGTCATGTGCGTCAGGATTTCAGCTTGTAGCCGGTCACCAGCATCCGGTGGACGGCGAGGAACAGGAGTATGTCGATCGCGAGCAGCACGGATGCGCCCAGCCATACCGGTGCGTCACCCTGCCCGATGAAGCCATAGCGAAAACCGTCGATCGCGTAGAAGAAGGGGTTGAGGGCCGCGACATGCTGCCAGAACTCCGGCAGCCGCTGGATCGAGTAGAACGTGCCAGACAGGAAGGACAGCGGCATGATGACGAAGTTGGTCACGGCGGCCATATGGTCGAACTTCTCGGCCCAGATCCCTCCCATCAAGCCGAGCAGCGAGAGCATCGCGGACGCGGCGACCGCGAAGAAGATGATGGCCGCGATGCTGTGGAACGGAAAATCCACGAAGAAGGTCATGACCACGGTGGTCGTCGTGCCCACCAGCACGCCGCGCGTCACACCGCCCCCGATATAGCCGCAGACCATTTCCACCGGCACAATCGGCGGCATCAGCACATCGACGATGTTGCCCTGGACCTTCGCAGTCATCAGCGAAGAGGACGTATTCTGGAAGGAGTTCTGCAGGATCGCCATCATGATCAGGCCCGGCGCGAGGAACGTCACGAACGGCGTCGAGCCGACGACACCGACACGTCCTTCCAGCGCGACGCTGAAAATCGTGTAGAACAGAAGCGTCGTCACGATGGGTGCGGCAACCGTCTGGAAGCCGACCTTCAGGAAGCGTTTGACCTCGCGCTGGTACAGGGTCCACACACCCCGCCAGTTGACGAGCCCGAACGTTCGCACCGAAGGGGCCGGGCCGAAGCCCGCGCGGGAATCACGCGGCCCGGAGGATTCATTTGCATGGGTGTCCATGGCGGCGAACTTAGGCCCGCGTCCCGGGCCGGGCAAGCGAAGCGCAGATGACCGACACACGACAGACCCGCAAGCGACGAACACCGCGCCCGGCCACGCAGGAGCGGCTGCGAAAGGCCGCTCTCCATTACATCGACCGCTACGCGACCTCGGCGGGCAACCTGCACGACGTGCTGATGCGGCGGGTTGCCCGATCAGCGCGCCTGCATGGCACCGATCCCCGGCAAGGCCGGCAATGGGCCGAAGACATCGTCGCGGAGTTCGTCGACCGTGGTCTTGTCGACGACCGCAGCTATGCCGAGACGCGTGCCGTCTCGCTGCACCGCGGCGGGGCCTCGCGTCGCAAGATCGCGATGGCGCTGAAGTCGAAGGGTGTCGGGTCGGCGGACGTCGACGCCGCGCTGGCCGCGCTCGAGGAGGGCCACCGCAACAGCGAACTGGCCGCCGCCCGCAATTATGCAAGGCGGCGGCGTTTCGGTCCGTGGCGCGCCGCCGACGAACGTGACGCCCGGCGCGAGCGCGACCTTGCCGCCATGGCGCGCGCCGGTTTCAGCTACGCGACCGCGCTGAAGGTGATCGATGCGCCGGACATCGACGCGTTGGAACGCGACGTGGCGGGTGGGCCGGACTAGCCGCCGTCCCCGTCTCCGGATGACTCGCCCGGTCCACGGTCCCCGGCCGCGGTGCGCGCGGATGCGACCTTGTCGGACGCGGGCGCGTGTTCGGACCCACCGTCCTTCGGCGGCGTAAACGTTTCCGGCGCGTCGCCGGGCAATGCTTCGACATACAGCGAACGGCTCGGGAAGGCGAAGCCGGTGCCCGCACCTTCGACGATTTCCTTGATGCGGTAGGCAAGCGCCTCTTTCACCGCCAGCCACTCGCCCCAGTTCGTCGTTTTCGTGAAGCAGTAGACCATGATGTCGATGCTGCTGTCGTTGAAGCTGTCGACGCGAACGAAGGTGGCCACCTCGTCGGGGCTGGCGAAGTCGTCGTTGGTCAGGATGTAGTCCTCGATCCCGTCGCGGACCTCGCGGAGCTGGGCTGCGGTGGTGTCGTAGAGGACCCCGATCTTCCAGTAGATTCGCCGGTGGGACATGCGGGTGAAGTTGATCACCGCAGTGTCCGCGAGCTTGGTGTTCGGCACCTGGACAATGGCCTTGTCGAACTGCATGACCATGGTCGAGCGGAAGCCGATCGACTGCACGGTGCCCTCGACGACCCCGTCGACCTTGATCCACTCGCCGGGCTCGAACCGCTTTTCGGCGATGACGAGAACACCGGACAGAAGGTTCTTGAACAGGTCCTGCGCGGCCAGGGCGGCCGCCAGCCCGAACAGCCCGAGCCCCGCGACCAGCGGGCCGATTTCGATCCCCCAGAACTGCAGGATCGCGGCCGCACCGATGATCGCGATCAGGATTTTGACGGCCTTCTGGATCCAGTCGAGCATGGTCGACGACAGGACCTCGCGCAGCTTTCCGAAGGAGTCGGTGACCGGGTCGACCAGCGCGATCACGCCCCAGAAAAGCGTCAACGCAATCAGCGAGCGGGTGATGCGCAAGGCGATGGTCTCGAACGTACCTTCAAGGCCAAGAATCGCGGTCGCCAGGAAGAACCCCAGCACGACCGGCACGAAACGCATGGGGTGGCTGAGAGACTGCACAAGGCGGTCGTCAAAGGTGTTCGTCGTGCGCTTGGCGATGCGCTTCAGCCACCCGATGACGAAGCGCGCGAACAGGCCGCGCAGGACCAGCAGCAGGCTGAACACGAGAATGGCAAGGATAATGCGTCCAAAACTGGTTCCGAAGGCGGTATCGTCGAGCACACCTTCGGTGAGACGCCAGAAATCGGCGAAGGGCGCCCAGAGTTCGTTCAGAAATTCCATGGATGTCCCAAGAGCCAGCGAACAGTTCGGCCGACACGCTACGGTTCGGCACCGAAATGTCAAACCCGGACGTGGCGCCGGGCCCTAGCGGTGAATGCGAATCAGGATCCGCTGGTTTTTCGCCTGGTTCTCGGGGATCGGCGCGCCCGCACCGTCTCGGTTGGGCACCTTCGGCTGGGTGTCGGCGAAGGCGACCGCGCGCATGCGACGGACCGGAATGTTCCGCTCAGCAAACAGGCGCACGATATTGGTCGCCCGGGCAGCCGAAAGTTCCCAGTTCGTGGCAAAACGGTCGCTGTCCAGAGGGTTGTCATCGGTGTGCCCTTCGACGGCGACCTTGAACTTGCTGTACTGGGGCGATTCCAGCGTTTGCGCGACGCTGTCGAGGATCGATCGCGATTCCGGTCGGATCGCGGCGGCACCCGGTCGGTAGAACGCGTTGGCGGCCAGTTCCAGGACGACACCGCGTTCATAGATGTTGATCTTCACCGCGTCGGCCACGCCGAGGGAATCGACGAGCGTGTCGAGCTGGGCGCGCAGCTGGGCAGCAGGACGCGTGATCGAACGCTGGCCGAGGTCGCGGGCAATCCCGGCCTTGACCTGCTCGAAGGTCACGATGTCGACCTTCGAGAAGCTCATCAGCATCACGAAGAAGGCGAGCAGGAGCGTGATCGCGTCCGCGAAGGTCATCAGCCATGCATGGCTGTCGTCGTCGGCGGCCTCGCGCCGCAGCGGGCGATAAAAGGATGTGCGGTTGTCGCGCATCGCCGATCAGGCCGCCGCCTTGGCAGGCGAGCCCTTGCGGCCCTGCTTGCTGTCCGTTTTCTGGCCCTCACCCTGGCCGCCGGCGCGCTTGAGCTGGCGGTCGATGTCGTAGCGGATCGTCGGGTCGAGATAGCTGTTCATGTGATCCTGGATGTGGCGCGGGCTCGCCTCGTCGGCGAGCATCGAGAGGCCCTCGACGATCATGTAGTTCCGGAAGCGGAAGATTTCCTCGCGCTGCTGTAGCTTGGTTGCCGCCGGTGCGAAGACGAGGCGCGCCAGCATGATGCCGTACAGCGTCGTGACCAGCGCGACGGCGAGTCCCGCGCCGATCTGGCTCGGATCGTCGCCCATGTTGTCGAGCATGATGATCAGGCCGATCAGGGTACCGACCATGCCGAAGGCGGGCGCAGCGACGGCCATGCTGCGAAGCACCTGGGCGCCGACCATGTTCCGCTCGTAAGTGGACTCGATGACATTGCCGAGGATCGACTGGATCTTCGCGCCGTCGTAGCCGGTCGTGATCAGTTCCACGCCAAAGCGCAGGAAACCGCCGTCCCAGCCGGGTGTTTTCTTGGCCTCGGCGTCGAGGCTGACGATGCCTTCCTTCTGGACGAGATAGGCCCAGCGGATCACCCGGCCGACCTCGGTGTTGAGGTGCGAGCGGCCGCGGCGGTCGATCTTGAAAGCCTGCAGGATTCCCCGCAGGCCGCCGAGCACGTAGGAATACTCATAGCTGATAAAGGTCGAGGCGAGCGTGCCGCCAAGCACGAGGATCATCCCCGCACCGCTCATGAACAGCAGGTAGTTGTCGGTGCTGAGCGCGATCGCGGTCATGAAAAGACCGAAACCGACCAGGACGGCGACAAGGGTGTTCAACGACATCCGCACTTCTCCGCTCTGCCGGGAACGAAATCCCGGCAATCTCCGCAAGAGTAGAAGCGCGCGGCTTGAAAAACGGTTAACGGGGCAACCCGCGAGCGGTCGACCGGACGAGCACGATTCGCGCAACGGCCGTGGTGACCGCGAGGTACGCAAGAAAACCGACCATCAGGGCCGAGACGGAGACCGACGCGTCGAGCAGCCAGCCGGTCGTGAACGGTGCCACGGCGGCTCCCATGACGGTCACCGCCGTGGCCATCGAGCGGATACCGCCAAGGTTGGCCACCCCGTAGCGCTCGGCGAGGAAGGCCGACGTCACAGGCTGCAGCATGCCGATCGTAACCCCGAACAGTCCCAGATAGACGAGCGGCACCAGCGGATGCGACGACAGCAGGATCGCCAGCAGCGACACGGCAAACGGGGCCGAAATCACGGGCACGAGCCGCGTCGCCCCACCCCTGTCGATCACGCCCCCGAGCACCAGCGATGTCGCGACCTTGAGCACCGCCAGCACCATGAAGCCGACGGCGATGGTCTCAAGCGACCAGCCGCGCACATCGGCGATAAACCCCTGATGGAAATAGACCGCCGTCGCCATGTAGGGAAAAGACAGCAGCAGGGCCATGGCCGCGGTAAAGCCGGGATCGCGAAGCACTTCCGCGCGCGTCCAGCTCCGGCCCGACGCAGACCTGCGCGCTTCGTCGGCCTGCCGTTCGACAAACGTCCGGTGACGTTCCGCATGGCCTTTCAGGAGATAGGGCACAAGAATGACGGCGACGGCCGCAAAGGTCGCCGCCGAGATCAGCCAGGTCTCCTGCCAGCCCACGCCCGCGATCATCGCGACCGTGATCGAGGGAAGAACCCCTTCGCCCAGCGCGAGCCCCATGCCCGTCACCCCGAGCGCGCGGCCCCGCTCGTCGGTGTAGTAGCGCGCCATGCAGGTCGTTGCGATGTGGACACACAGGCTCTGTCCGGTGAACCGCACGACGAACATTGCAACCGCGAAGATCCAGAAATCCGGCGTCAGCGAGAGCACCGCCATCCCCGCGAACAGCGACGCGAGCGTAACGGCGGTGTAGACGCGCACGTCGACCCGGTCGAGGAGCCGGCCGACGGACGGCAGCAACAGCGCGGACGCAATGCTGGCGGCGGAAAACATGGCGCCGAACCCCGCATTCCCGAGGTCGTATGCAGCGCGTATGTCCGCACCGTAGAGCGCGACGTAAAACGTCTGGCCGAAGCTCGACATCAGCGTCAGGAAGACGCCGAAGCCGACAAAGCGCCAATGCTCGCGGAGGAATCTCAGGTAGAGCATCGGCGCGGGATAGCACGAACGGGCACGATCCGTCGCCCGCCCGCCTGTGCTATAAACCGCGCCGAAAAATCAACGGGACCCGCGGGGGACAATTCATCATGAGCAAGCGTATCGGTGTTATCGGCCTGGGCATCATGGGCTCGGCCATTTCTGGTAATTTCCTGAAGGCGGGCTTTGACGTGTCCGGCTTCGACATCAGCACCGATGCCGTTAAAACGTTCACCGACAACGGCGGACAGGCGCTCGGATCGCCCGGTGAGGTTGCCGCCCGGTCTGACATCGTGCTCACCCTCCTGCCGAGCGTCGCCGCGCTGGACGCAGTCTGCACCGCCAACGACGGGATCGCCGCGGCGGGCAACAGGGACGTGATCGTGATGGAATGCTCGACGCTGCCGATCGAGGACAAGCAGCGCAACCACGATGCGCTGTCGGCCGCGGGCGTGACGATGCTCGACACGCCGCTGTCCGGCACCGGTGCCCAGGCGCGCAACAAGGATCTTGCGGTCTATCTCAGCGGCGACGAGGGCGCCGCCGACACCTGCGGAGAGATCATCGACGGCTTCGCCCGGGCGCACTACTACGTCGGCCCGTTCGGCAACGGGAGCAAGATGAAGTATGTCGCGAACCACCTTGTCGCGATCCACAACATCGCCGCGGCCGAGGCCTTCGTGCTCGGCATGAAGGGAGGCCTGGAAGCCCAGACGATCTACGACGTGATCGCCGACAGTGCCGGCACATCGCGGATGTTCGAGGTGCGTGGTCCGATGATGGTCGCCGACGACTATTCCGACGCCACGATGAAAATCTCCACCTGGCAGAAGGACATGGGCATCATCGGCGCCTTCGCGAAGGACCTCGACTGTCCGACGCCGCTGTTCGGGACCTGCGCCGATATCTACACCGCCGGCATGGCCCAGGGCCGCGCCAGCGAGGACACGGCCGCGGTGTGCGCCGTGCTGGCAGAGGCCGCGCGGCTGAAGCGGTAGATCAGAACGTCGCCGTGACTGCCTGACCTCCCATTGGCATTGCTGCGAAAGCAGGAGTGACGAGGAAGGCTGACATCCCTCCCTACAGCGGCTCGACGATCCACTCGATATGGAGGTCCACGCCCGCATCGCGGATCAGGTTGCTGACCGGGCAGCGCTGCTCGACGTTCTTCTTGAGCTTCTCGATCCGGTCCTCGGGCTCGTTGGTCTTGATGGTTTTCTTGAGCGTCACCTTCTCAAAATAGGGCCGGAAACCCTCCACGCCGTGCACGCCGCGCGGATCGATTTCCGCATCGCAGACATAT
>JAEPNS010000480.1 GCA_017643325.1 Alphaproteobacteria bacterium
TGTAATCCCGGAAGATAATGGTTTTGCCCCTCATCTCGACACGCTCCCCCGCAATGCCGCGGGCCAGGGGCGTGTCGACTTTTAATGTTCTGTTAACTGTTCGGCAAGCGAATCGTTCCCGCCGCCTGCCGACCTCTCACGGCTGTTCCCGCGCAATCAGGCGACGGCCTGGACCTCATCCACCTCGGGGATGTAGTGCCGCAGCAGGTTCTCGATCCCCATTTTCAACGTTGCCGTCGAACTGGGGCAGCCTGCGCACGCGCCCTGCATGGTCAGGAACACAACGCCGTCCTCGAACCCGTGGAAGACGATGTCTCCGCCGTCCATCGCGACGGCCGGGCGAACCCTCGTGTCGAGCAGCTCGACAATCTGGGAGACGACCTCATCATTCTCGCCGTCACCCGCCGCGTGGGCCGGACCGGCTTCCTTGACGAGCACCGGATCACCTGACGTGAAGTGCTCCATGATCGCGCCCAGAATGGCCGGCTTCAGGACCTGCCAGTCGGCCTGCGGCGCCTTGGTCACGGTCACAAAATCACCGCCGAGAAACACGGCGGCGACTTCCGGCACCGCGAACAGGCGCTGCGCCAGCGGCGAATCCGCCGCGGAGTCCCGGCTCGGGAAGTCCGCCGTGCCCGTCTCCATCACGGAGCGGCCCGGCAGGAACTTCAGCGTCACCGGATTGGGGGTCTCTTCGGTCTGGATGAACATCCCGAACCTCGCTGAACCTTGATTCCTTGTTCCGCGGGTCGTTGCCCGCGGTTTGTATCGCTCGACTTTTCGCCGATCGCGTCCAATTAACCTTTCGCCCCGCAGCGCGTTAACGAATGCCGCGAGACCGGACGCTTGTTCGAGCGGGAATTTGGTTCAAAAGCAGCGGAAATCAAGCCCAAATTCCATCTATCAGGGTTAACGCGAATCGCCCGTATGGTTAACGCGCGGCCCCCCGAACTGGCGGATGGAGCACGAACACCCTATGATTCCGGGGCTTTTGCATCCGGACTGGCCGGCACGGCCCATTGGAAGCCCTGTGGATAGCGAAACTCTCGTTCCAGAAGATCACATGCATCGCGGTAACCCCGCGGCGTTGCCGGAGCCCGAATACGAGTGTCCGGTCTATGACTGGACGGAGAATTTCGGCCGGTACACCGATTCGATGTCACGCCTGATCAGCGAGGTCGGCCAGCGGTTTCGCGGCTGCGGCCTGCCGCTCGCCCGCCTGAGCGTGATCGTGCGCACTCTGCACCCGCAGATCGCGGTGACGGGCTATGTCTGGGACGGCGAGACCGGCGAGATGAGCGAGTTCACCGGGGACCACCAGTCCCAGTCGCGCGAGTCCTACCAGCGCAGCCCGGTGCGCCAGATCTTCGAGGGCTCACCCGGCATCCGCCGAAGGTTGCTCGACCCGGACTGCCCACGCGATTTCCCGGTGCTGGTCGACCTCGACGGCGAAGGCATGACCGATTACGTGATCCTACCTGTCCCCTTCTCGGACGGAAAATCCTACGCGTGCTCCTGGTCGACCCGCGACCCCAACGGGTTTACGGACGAGCAGATCGCGCGCATCACCCGCCTGATGCCGACCTTCTCACTGGTACTCGAAATTCTCGCGATGCGGACGATCGCGCGCAACCTGATGGACACCTACATCGGCCACAGCGCCGGTGAGCACGTACTGGCAGGACAGATCTACCGGGGCGTGAACGAGAATATC
>JAEPNS010000481.1 GCA_017643325.1 Alphaproteobacteria bacterium
GGCTTCTCGGCCTCGAGGATCTTTGTCACCATCTCCGGCGTGATCGGCTCGACATAGGTCGCATCGGCAAACGCCGGGTCGGTCATGATCGTCGCCGGGTTCGAGTTCACCAGGATCACCCGGTAGCCCTCGTCCTTCAGCGCCTTCACGGCCTGGGTGCCCGAATAATCGAACTCGCACGCCTGGCCGATGATGATCGGCCCGGCGCCGACGATCATGATGGATTCGATGTCGGTGCGTTTCGGCATGTCAGCTTTCGTCGTCGATCAATTCGACGAACCGCTCGAACAAATAGTGGCTGTCGTGGGGGCCGGGGGACGCTTCCGGGTGGTACTGGACGGAGAAGGCGGGGGCGTCGGTGACGCGGATGCCCTCCAGCGAGCCGTCGAACAGCGAGACGTGGCTCATCTCGACATTGGCCGGCAGCGAGTCCTCGATCACGACGAAGCCGTGGTTCTGGCTAGTGATCTCCACCTTGCCCGTGGCGAGGTCCTTCACCGGGTGGTTTCCGCCCCGGTGGCCGTGGTGCATCTTCTCGGTCTTCGCGCCGACGGCGAGCGAGAGCATCTGGTGGCCGAGGCAGATGCCGAAGGTCGGCGTGCCGGATGCCAGGACGTCCTTGATCATTGGTACCGCGTACTCGCCGGTCGCCGCCGGGTCGCCCGGGCCGTTGGACAGGAAGACGCCGTCGGGCTTGTGGCCGAGCACTTCCTCGGCGGTGGCCGTCGCGGGAACCACCGTCACCTTGCAGTCCAGGTCGGCCAGCGAACGCAGGATGTTGCGCTTGGCGCCGAAATCCACGGCGACGACGTGCCGCTTCGGGTCTTTAAGTTCGCCGTAGCCCCGGCCGAGCTTCCAGCGGGTCTCCGTCCACTCGTAGGTCTGGGTGCAGGAGACTTCCTTGGCGAGGTCGGTGCCCTCGAGCCCGCGCCAGTCGCTGGCGGCCGCGCGCATGGTCGCGGTGTTGATCGCTCCGTCGGGCTTGTGGACGATCGCGCCGTTGGGTGCGCCCGCGTCCCGGATGTGGCGGGTCAGCCGCCGGGTATCGATGCCGGCGATCCCGACCATGTCCATCGACTTCAGCCAGGTATCGAGATGCTGGGCGGCGCGCCAGTTCGACGGCTCGGTGATGTCCGCGCGCAGAACGCAGCCACGCGCCACCGGGGTCGTGGTTTCCACGTCCTCCGGGTTCGCGCCGACATTGCCGATATGGGGGAAGGTGAAGGTGATGATCTGGCCCGCATAGGACGGGTCGGTCATGATCTCCTGGTAGCCGGTGAGCGAGGTGTTGAAACAGACCTCGCCGACCGCTGCGCCCGTCGCACCGATGCCGCGGCCCCAGAACACGTCGCCGTTGGGCAGCACCAATGCCCCGGTCGCCCAATCAGGCTGGCTCCGGTCCTGTGGCGCGGAAGCGGCCATATCGCTTCGGTCCTCGGGGTGGCGGGCCGCCGCAAGATGCGGGCCGCCGGGCAAGAAGTTTCGCAATCCGGCTGCTGCGGAGCCGGCGCACGCTGTTTGGGGGCGCGCAAATTGCCCGGTTGTTTACGGCACCCGGTGGGAGTCGTCAAGCAACGCTGGGGATGAATAAACGGAGCAAAAACAACAAGTTAATGCCCCGCACATCGGATTGCGCTCCCGGGTCAAATCCGTTACCGTCCTGCGCTTTCCACAAAAGGCCCGAAACCATGCTCCGCGAACAGCT
>JAEPNS010000482.1 GCA_017643325.1 Alphaproteobacteria bacterium
GCCCATCGCGAAGACCGACGAGTTGGGATAGCCCTTTACCCCGGCGGACGCCCCGGTGAAGAAGATCGAGCCGCTGCCGCGCTCGAGCATCAGGTCCGCCGCGCGCTGGGCGACCACGAACGCTCCCCAGGCCGTGATCAGGACCGCCCGCTTGACCTCCTCGCGGTCCAGTTCGGTGATCGGACCACGCACGCGCGCACTCGGGTTGAACACAACCAGGTTCGGTACGCCGAGGTCCGAGACCACGGACTCGAACATCGCGTCGACCGACGCGCCGTCGATCACGTCACAGGCATACGCCTTCGCACCGGTTTCGGCGCACAAATCCGAGAGCTTGTCCGGATTTCGCGCGGCGACGGCAACATCCATCCCCTGTGCCGCACAAAGTCGCGCGAGCGACGCACTCAATCCCTCGCCGGCGCCCACAATCAGCGCGATTTCCTTGTCTGCCATCGTTTCTCGTCCCCTTGATTCAAACCGGTCTCGCGGCGATCCGCGGCCTCTCACGTGAGATCGTCCTCGAAAATGGAAAATCACGTCCGTTTCACGAAATTTTCCAAATTGTGTGCTTGCCTACACGGAGTCCCTTCGCCAAAGTCCCATGCCCATGAGCGATACCACAGTTACCACCAGTTTTCTCGGCCGCACACGCGACATGCTGCGCCGGGCTCTGCGGGATGTCGTCGACACCGCGACCAGCCGCGCCGCGCGCAGCGCGCTCAACGTCGATCCTGACCTCCCCGACGACGACCTCGCCCGCCTCCAGCAGCAGATCGACGCCAGTCTGTCGGGGCGTGGCGGCGAGGCGTCCGCGCGGTCAAACGCCACCGAACTGGCCCGGTGCTTTCTCGGTCTCAGCCGCGAGGGACGTCTGCGTTTCTACAGGCTGCTGACCCAGGATTACGGCGTGGAACCTGCGCATGTGGATGCCGCGATGACGGCCGTCCAGGATGCTGTCGAGGACCCGGAGGCCTACGGCCGCGCGATCACCGAACTCCGCACCAAGCTCGAACCTCCGCGGATGAAACTGTTTCGACAGTTCAATGGCTTGGAACACGGAATTAAGTTTTTGGTCGATTTGCGCGCGGACCTGCGGGAAATGCTCCGCGACAACCCTGACCTGCGCCCGCTCGACGCCGACCTGAAGTTCCTGCTGTCGAGCTGGTTCGACGCCGGGTTCCTCGTCCTGCACCGGATCACGTGGGCCGCGCCGGCCGACCTGCTGGAAAAACTGATCGCCTACGAGGCCGTCCACGAGATCCGCTCGTGGAAAGACATGAAAAACCGGCTGGAATCCGACCGCCGGTTCTTTGCCTTTTTCCACCCGTCCATGCCCGACGAACCGCTGATTTTCGTGGAGGTCGCGCTGGTCAACGGCATCGCCGACAACGTCCAGGAGCTGCTCGACGAGTCCGCGCCGATCGCGGATCCCGAGCAGGCGGATACGGCGATCTTCTACTCGATCTCAAACGCGCAGCGCGGCCTGTCCGGCGTCAGTTTCGGTGACTTCCTGATCAAGCAGGTCGTGGAACGGCTGTCGGCGCGGCTGCCGAACGTGAAGACCTTCGCGACGCTGTCGCCGATTCCGGGGTTCCGCCGCTGGCTGGACGGCCGGATCGCGGAAGGTGCCGACCTGCTGAACCACGAGCAGGAGGAATCGCTGCGCGCGGTC
>JAEPNS010000483.1 GCA_017643325.1 Alphaproteobacteria bacterium
GGCATCGGTCGATGCCGCAGCGGTATCAGTCATGGGACGAGAGGTCCTTTCGGGGTGTTTTGTTCAGGCCGTCCGGTTGTGTCCGGCGGTCTTGCGCGTCGGTTCGGCCGCCTGACCGGCTCATCCGGTCATGAAAACGGGCGATGGGACGCGGAGTCCGGGGATCGTGTCAGGAGAGGGAAGCGATATGTTCCAGAGCGACGGCAAATACCGCGTCGGCATCCAGATCCGAAGTATCGATGGTGCGTGCGTCGTCGGCAGGCTTGAGCGGTGCCACCGCCCGGGTGCTGTCGCGCACGTCCCGTTCCTTCATATCCGCCAGGACGCGGGCGTATATACTCGTTTCGCCCCTGCCCAGCAACTCCTTATGGCGCCGGTCGGCGCGCTCCTCGACCCGCGCGGTCACGTAGAATTTCGCGCCTGCATCCGGGCAGACCACCGTTCCCGTGTCCCGGCCATCGAGAACGGCTCCCGCCGCGTCCCCGGGCGGGTTCGCCGCGAAATCGCGCTGGAACGAAAGCAGGACCTCGCGCACCTCCGGGATCGCCGCCACCTTCGAGGCGGCCGACGCGGCCCTGTCGCCGGTCAGCTCCGGGTCCTCCAGGCTTCCGCCGGCGATGGCGCCGGGATCGAGTGCCTTCGCCGCGGTCACGGCGTCGGCCGGTGCGGCCGGATCACCCCCGGACCGCAATGTGCCAAGCCCGACGGCCCTGTAGAGCTTGCCGGTATCGAGATGCGCGTATCCCAGATGCCTAGCGAGCCGGCGCGCGAGTGTGCCCTTGCCGGATCCGGCAGGACCGTCGACGGTGATCACGCGGGGTGCAGTCGCGGGGTTGACGTTCACGCGGCCTCCCCGTCCCGAATATCCGCACCGAGCGCGCGCATGGACTGCGCGAAGCCCGGGAAACTTGTCTCGACGGGGCGGATATCGTCGACCGTTATCGGGTTTTCGCTGGCGAGCCCGAGGACGAGGTAGCTCATGGCCACCCGGTGGTCGAGATTCGCCGCGATCCTGCCGCCGCCCGGCGGCGGACCGCCGCAACCCTCGATCGTGATGCTGTCCTCGCTTGTTGCCACCGCAACACCGCAGGCGGTCAGGCCGGTCTCGATGGCAGCCAGGCGGTCGCTTTCCTTTACGCGAAGTTCGCCGACGCCCTCGAAGACGGTGGTGCCGCTCGCACAGGCGGCCGCCATCGCGAGGACCGGATATTCGTCGATCATCGATGCGGCCCGCGCTGCGGGCACGGTCACGCCTGTCAGGTCGCTGCCGCGCACCAGCAGGTCCGCGACCGGCTCGCCGCCCTCGTCGCGTTCCTTCGAGACAGCGATATCGGCGCCCATCTCGCGCAGGCTGTCATAGAGGCCGGCGCGCGCCGGGTTCATGCCGATGCCCGGAAGGGTGACCACCGAACCTCCGACGATCGTTGCGGCGACCGCGGGAAAGGCGGCCGAACTGGGGTCGGACGGCACGTGCACGTCAGCCGGCTCCAGCTCGGGCTGGCCGGCGAGCGTGATCCGCCGCCCGTCCGCCGCGTCGCTGACGTCGATGTCGGCACCCATGTGCGCGAGCATCCGCTCGGTGTGGTCGCGCGTCGCGACCGGCTCAATCACGGTTGTTTTCCCCGGCGCGTGCAGGCCGGCCAGAAGCACAGCGGATTTCACCTGCGCGGAC
>JAEPNS010000484.1 GCA_017643325.1 Alphaproteobacteria bacterium
CGAGATCTCAGTGCCCGAACTCGGTGCTTACGAAATCCTGGGAACCATCGAAGGCGCTGCGGAGGCACCTGCCCTCACCGATCTTTTCGCGACCATCGGCCTGGACCAGTCCTACGTGGTCACGATCACGGACGGATCGGTCGGTGATATCACCACCGGCCGCGGGATAGATGTCGGGTTTCATGCTGTCGGCGCGGAAATCCAGCCCTTCGCACGCAGGCTCACGATCGGTGCCCCGGCGCTCGGCGCCTTCGATATCGCAGGCCGGGTTCTCGGGGACCCGGACGACCTGATCCTCTCCGACCTGAGCGGTACCGTCGGCGCCGAGGAGACGATCCAGATCGACGTACGCAGCGCCGGTGTCGCGGATTTGAACGACGGCACGGGCCTCGCTGCGAATGTCGCGTTGCGCGGATCAAGCACCCAATCCCTTGGTGACAAGTTCGGCGCCCCGATCCCGGAGCTTGGCGCCTTCGACCTGAAGGGGTTCGTGTTCGGTTCCGTCGATGAATTCTCGCTCGCCGAGATCGAGGGCCGGATCGGAAACGGCTCGACCATTGGGGTCGAGGTTTCCGAGGGGGCCATTTACGACCTGAACCGCGGCCGCGGAATCGACGCGCTCGTGCGCGCGCGTGGCACAGAGATCGGCGCGCTTGCCGACGTCTTTTCCGCAGACGTTCCACGGTTGGGTGCGTACGACCTGCGGGCGCATGTCTCGGGGTCGGTCGACGACCTGACGCTCGCCAACCTGAACGGCACGCTGGGAACGGCACGCACCCATCGTTTCAGGATCGAGGACGGCCGGGTCGGCAACGTGGTCGACGGGACCGGGATCGACGCGGACATCCATGCGCAGGGCCGGAGTGTCGCACAGGTTGCCGCCATATTCGGTTCCGAGGCTCCGGAGCTCGGCTCCTACGATGTGCGAGGGCATATATCCGGCTCGACGGCGGAGCTCGCCGTCTCGCGGCTCAACGGGACGATCGGCACCGAACGCGCTCTCGCGCTGAACGTCCGCAATGGGCGCGTCGCCAACCTCGCGAAGGGAACCGGGTTGAAGGCTGACGTCGTGGCCCGAGGCGGGAATATCGCCGACGCCGCGCGGATTTTCGATATTCCCATCTACTCACGGGGGGCGTTCAGGCTCCAAACAAGTATCGCCGGCAGTCTCGCAAAGCCCAATCTCGACGATGTCGATCTTGCGATCGACCTTCCGGGCGCACAAATCCGTGCTGACGGCATGGTCAGAATAGATGACGACACGCTCGAGCATTTCGATCTGATCGTACGGGCGCAGGCGCAAAGCCTCGAACGTTTCTCGCCCCTGTTCGGCACCGAACTTCCCGAAACGGCACGGCTTTCAGCCGACGGGCGCGCTTTCGGGACACCCGAAAAATTTTCCGTCGAGAATCTGTCCGCCCGCATCGCTGACTCTTCGGCACGGGCATCGGTTGCGCTGGACCTGTCGGGCGACGTCCCGGCGATCGACGGTTCCGTCGATTTCGGCCGACTGGACCCGGCAGGCGTGTTCGTCTCCGACATTGGCGCACCGGCAAGCGCTCCGGTATCGGCCGGGGTCGAAGATGACGACCTTCCCGTCTGGCTGCTCGAAGAACTGACCGGTGATCTTCGACTGTCCGTGGGCGAACTGATGCTCGGT
>JAEPNS010000485.1 GCA_017643325.1 Alphaproteobacteria bacterium
AGGATCGACCAGCGCATTCCCGTGAAACGCCGCGCGAAAAACGGTGCGGTCCGCTCGACGATGTGGTGGTCGGGCTCGAACCACGCGACGAACGCCTCCCCGGCCTGGTCGGAGATCGCGCGGAACCGCACAAAGGCCTTCATCTTGTGGCTGTCGCGCCGCACGGCCTTCGCCAGCTTGTTGGTGCGTGCGACATCGGGGTCCGTCGCGACCGAGAGCAACGCCCGGTTCTCGTTCACGATCCGCCAGAGCAGGCGGTAGAGGAGCGCGAACCGTGCCGGGTCGGAGTGGCAGATCGCCGCGCGGGCCAGCTCCGCGTATCGTCTCGGGACCGAGAGCGGCGTCCCCGGATCCAGCGGCGCGGCGGTCTGCATATCGGCGAACAGGTCCTCATCCGCGCCGCCGTCCAGCCAGGTGACGTCGGCGGGCTCGATGCCCGAGGCGAGCAGCGCGCGGGCATGATTGCGCCACGCATCGAAATCCGCCGGCTGCGGGAGGCGGGCGCTATACATGAGGTCCCGCCGCGTCGAAGAGCGAGAGCTGCTCGGCCGGACGCGCGAACCGCGCTCGCAGGTTGCCCGACTCCAGTTCCCGGCCCGGCCGGTGATCGACGGTTTCCACGAACGGCGCGATCTTCCGCAGAGAGACCCGCAGGCTCGACAGGTCGTCGAGCCGAATGGTCCGGTGCCGCCGCGCGGAGAGGATCCGTTCCACCGTGCGCACGCCGAGGCCCGGCACGCGCAGAAGTTCGCTGCGGCTCGCACGGTTGAGGTCGAGCGGGAACCAGTCCCGGTTGCGCAGGGCCCAGGCGAGCTTGGGGTCGATGTCGAGATCGAGCATCGCATCGGCGTCGTTCGCCGGGGCGGGGACGATCTCCTCGACCCCGAAACGGTAGAAGCGCATAAGCCAGTCCGCCTGGTACAGCCGGTGCTCGCGCACCAGCGGCGGCGGGTTGAGCGGCAGGAACCGGCTGGCATCGGGGATCGGGCTGAACGCCGAATAGTAGACGCGCCGCAGTCGGTAGCTGGCGTAGAGGTTCGAGCTGGAATCGAGGATCGTGCGGTCGTCCGCGGCGTCGGCCCCCACGATCATCTGGGTCGACTGGCCGCCGGGGCTGAACCGGGGTACCTTCTTCTCGGCCTTCGCCTCGTCGATCTTGAGCCGCAAGCCGGCCATTGCCCGCTTGATGTCGGGCAGGCCCTTTTCGGGCGCCAGCGTCTCGAGGCCGCGTTCGGTCGGCATTTCCACATTGATGCTGAGCCGGTCCGCGTAGCGTCCTGCCTCGTCGAGCAGCTCCGGGCTGGCGTCCGGGATGGATTTCAGGTGGATGTAGCCCTGGAAGGCGTGTTCCTCGCGCAGGATCCGCGCGACGCGAACCAGCTCCTCCATCGTGTGGTCGGACGAACGGATGATCCCCGAACTGAGGAACAGCCCCTCGATGTAGTTGCGCTTGTAGAAGTCGAGCGTGAGCTGCACGACCTCCTCGACCGTGAAGCGGGCCCGGCGGACGTTGGACGAGTTGCGGTTCACGCAGTAGCGGCAGTCGAAGATGCAGAAATTCGTCAGAAGGATCTTCAGCAGCGAGATGCAGCGGCCGTCCGGCGCATAGCTGTGGCAGATACCCATCGACTCGGTGGACCCGAT
>JAEPNS010000486.1 GCA_017643325.1 Alphaproteobacteria bacterium
GGGTACGGCCGACGAGCGCGGGCGCTTCGCCGGCGGGAATTCCCGTCGCCGGTTTCTTGGCGACGAGCATCTCCGGGGAAATCACGGTGCCGGCCGGCAGGTCGCGGGCCGGCGCGAGGCTGCGGCCGAACATGGCGCGCATGTCCGACAGGTCGCGCGCGACCGCGTCCTTGTCGACCGGATGGGCATCCATGGCATGGACGGCGTCACGCAACTCCGCGACGCTCCGGAACGCCTCGACCGTCAGCGACGAAGGCACGTCGGGTCCGAACATCCGCTCCGACAGCGTGATGTGCAACTCGACCAGCGCGGCGCCGCGCGCGATGGCGGCCATCGCCGGCCATGGCTGGCCCGAATGGTCCGACAGGCCGCACGGCACATCGTAGCGCCGCGACATCGCTTCGATCACGTTGAGGCCGACGGCCTCCAGAGGTGTCGGGTACCGGCTCACGCATTGCAGGACCGCCACCGGGGCCTGGGCCCGGCGAATGCGCAGAACCGCGGCATCGATATCATCCCAGCCACTCATTCCGGTCGACAACAGGACCGGCCTGCGGTCCGCGCACATCGCGTCAACAAGGGCGCCGGAATTCACCTCGCCGGAGGCGATCTTCCACGCCGGCACGTCGAGGCCGCGCAACAGTTCGACCGCAGCCAGAGAGAAGGCGGAACTCATGAAGGCGAGCCCGCGCTCGTCGGCGTGACGTTTCAGCCCCGCCCACTCTTCCGGCGTGAACTCCATCCGCTTCCAGTAGTCGAAACGGGATGCGTCCTGCTGGCTGAACTTCACCCGGAACGGCTCGTCGCGTGTGGACTCTGCATCGGCGATATGGGTCTGGAACTTGACGGCATCGGCGCCGGCGTCGGCTGCCGCGTCGACGAAGGCATGTGCGGTTCCGAGCGAGCCGTCATGCGCCTGCGCCACTTCGGCAATAAGGAAGGCCGGGGCGTTCCCCCCAACCCGACGCCCGCCGATCTCGAAGGTGGCGGTCATCCTGCCTCCCGCAGCGATTCGGCGGTGCCGTGGCGTGCGGCGATTTCGCCGAACATCGCATCCGCGTCGAGAATCACGCCCTCGATCTGCTCGCGGAAGGTCTCACGGAACGCCGCCATGTAGCGTCGGTAGGCCGCCTCGTCGGGCGCACGGTTGAGGAAGAAGTTGGCGACCGGGACCATGCTGCGCATCGACCCGTGCAACGTCACGACGGCGCCGCCATACTTCGCGTCGCTGGCCTCGAGAAAACGGACCAGCTCCCGCTCGAAGGAGATCAGGTCGTCAGCCTCCTCGAGCGTCTCGCCAAGGAAATCGCGGACGTCCCGTGCGAAGCCGTGCCAGCTTGCGACGGCCGCGTCGACGCGGTCCGTGTCGAGGTAGGCGCCCGGGGCGAAATGCCGGGTCATACCCTTCACCTGGCGGATCACCTCGGCCTTGTCGAGCGCGGCATCCGGGATCTGCAGGTCGTCCGGCCGGACCGCGCGCGCACCGGCGATCGCGATCCCGTCGCTGCAGTTGACGGCGTCGATGCCGGCGTTGGCGATCATGCTTTCGAAGACCCACCGGCTCCAAAGAAAATAGGGATTCGAGTAGGCCACGCCGCCGAAGTTCGCGGGCACGGCCACCGGCATCTCGGC
>JAEPNS010000487.1 GCA_017643325.1 Alphaproteobacteria bacterium
GCGCCACAGGATCGACGCGCATCCCTCCGGCGAGATCACCGAATAGACGGCGTGTTCCATCATGAAAACGGTGTTGGCGGTCGCGACGGCAATCGCCCCGCCGGACCCGCCCTCGCCGATGATCGTCGCGACGAACGGCACCTCGAGGCCGAGGCAGACCTGGATGGACCGCGCGATCGCCTCCGACTGGCCGCGCTCCTCCGCGCCGACCCCGGGATAGGCCCCGGACGTGTCGACGAAGGACAGCACCGGCAGTCCGAACCGGTTCGCAAGCTCCATCACGCGCTGCGCCTTGCGGTATCCCTCCGGCCGCGCCATGCCGAAATTGTGCGCGATCCGGCTGTCGGTGTCGTTGCCCTTCTCGTGGCCGAGCACGGCCACGGAGCGGCCGCGGAACCGGCCGAGGCCCGTCACCAGCGCGGCGTCCTCCGCATAGAGGCGATCGCCCGCCAGCGGGACGAAATCGTCGATCAGGGCACGGACATAGTCGCCGCATTTCGGGCGCCCGGGATGCCGCGCGACCTGCACCTTCTGCCAGGCGCTCAGCCGCCCGTAGGTCTGGCGGAGCTGGCGGTCGACCTTCTCCTCCAGCTTGCCGACCTCATCGGCGATGTTGATCTCGCCGTCCGACAGGTGCCGGAGTTCCTCGATCTTGCCTTCGAGGTCCGCGATCGGTTTTTCGAAATCCAGGAAATGTGGCATGGGCCGGACTTCTACAGGGTTTGGCGCGAGGGTTGAAGCGTCGTGATCCGGGACCCGCTCTAGGACACGCCGCGTTGCGCGAGCGGGTGATGCTCCGCCACCAGCCGCCGCATCCGCTCGTCGAGGACATGGGTGTAGATCTGCGTCGTTGAGATGTCCGCGTGGCCGAGCATCTGCTGCACGCTGCGCAGGTCGGCATCGTGATGCAGCAGGTGGGTCGCGAAGGCGTGCCGGAGCACGTGCGGGCTGACCTTGCGCGGGTCGAGCCGGGCATCGCGCGCGAGTTCCTTGAGCAGCTGGAAAAACCGCTGGCGGCTCAGGTGCTTGCCGCCGCGCCCCGGGAACAGGTGCGCGCTGGCCGCGCCTTCGGGCAGGAAAGCATCACGCACGGCGAGGTAGGCCTTCACGGCCTCGCGCGCGGGCATGCTGAGCGGCACCATGCGCTCCTTGTCCCCCTTGCCACGCACGACGATCACCTCGGGATCGCGCTGCACGGCGGCGAGCGGCAGGCCGACGAGTTCGGACACCCGCATGCCGGTCGCGTAGCAAAGTTCCACCAGCGCGCGCAGGCGCGCCCCGTCCGGCCCCTCGCGCGCCTCGGCGGCCGCAAGAAGCCCGTCGACGTCCCCCTCGGACAGGATTTTCGGCAGGCTGCGACCCTGACGCGGGCTTTCAAGTATCGCTGTAGGGTCGTCGGATCGCAGCCCGTCGGCATAGAGGAACCGGTAGAACTGCCGCAGCGCCGAGAGCCTGCGCGACGCCGTGCGCGCGCTCATGCCCTGACCGTCGAGATGCTTGAAATAGCGGCGCAGGTCCGCGGTCTGCGCGGCATCGAGAACCGCCCGGGCCGTCGTGTCACGCCCTGCCAGGAAGGTGGCCGCATCCTCAAGGTCGCGGCGGTAGGCGGCAAGCGTGTTGGCG
>JAEPNS010000488.1 GCA_017643325.1 Alphaproteobacteria bacterium
CATGGATTGCGGCCATGGCGGCGGGCGTGTTCAGGTCGTCATTGAGCGCGTCGATCACCGCGTCGGGGATCGCGCCGTCGTCGCTGGCGCCGTCGCCGGCCAGCGCGAGCGCCCGATAGAAACGGTTGAGTTCCTGCCGCGCCTCCCGCACGCCGTCCTTCGTGAAGTCCAGCGGCTGTCTGTAGTGGGTCTTCAGGATCGCGAGACGCAGCGCCTCGCCCGGAAACTCCGCCAGCAGGTCCGAAACCGTATAGAAGTTGCCCAGCGACTTGGACATCTTCTCGCCCTCGCTCATCAGGTAGCCGTTGTGGACCCAGTAGCGCGCAAAACTCTCATCCGGATGGGCGCAGCGCGACTGGGCGATCTCGTTCTCGTGGTGCGGAAACACGAGGTCGACGCCGCCGCCGTGGATGTCGAAGGATGCGCCCAGGTGCTCCTCGCTCATGGCCGAGCATTCCAGGTGCCAGCCGGGCCGCCCGACGCCCCAGGGCGAATCCCAGCCGGGCTGGTCGCCGGTCGACGGTTTCCAGAGCACGAAGTCCGACGGGTCGCGCTTGTAGGGCGCCACCTCGACGCGCGCGCCGGCGATCATCTCGTCGCGGTTGCGACCCGACAGCTTTCCGTAGTCCGGCATCGACGGCACATGGAACAGCACATGGCCCTCGGCGGCGTAGGCGTGTTCCCTGTCGATGAGGTCCTCGATGAGCGCGATCATCTGCGCGATATGGTCGGTCGCGCGCGGCTCGATATCGGGCGGCCGGCAGCCGAGCGCCGCGGTCGCCGCATGGAAGTTCTCGGTTGTCCGCGCGGTCAGCGAGTCAATGCTCTCGCCGTTCTCCGCCGCCCGGTCGATGATCTTGTCGTCCACGTCCGTGATGTTGCGCGCGTAGGTGACGTGGTCCGCGCCATAGGCAAGCCGCAGCAGCCGCGCGAGCACGTCGAACACCACCAGCGGACGGGCGTTGCCGATATGGATGTCGTCGTAGACCGTCGGCCCGCAGACATACATCCGCACGTTCGCCGGATCGATCGGGTCGAACGCGTCCTTGGAGCGAGTCAACGTGTTGTGGAGGAGGAGAGTCATCGCGGGATCCCGGAAAGGCGTGCACGGCACGCGCGGCGGCGCCGCGCGCGGACGAGGCTGTCAGGCGGTAATTCGCCCGCAGGCGATGCAACATCGACGGGAAGGCCGTTCGCTCATGGCGCGCTGTATAGCGCCCGCGGGAAAACAAGGCAAATCAGGGGTTTGTCGAACCATAAACCATTATCGTCATGCCCGGGCGTGACCTGGGCATATCTGGCACCGAGCCGGAGATTGCCGGGTCAAGCCGGGCAATGACCCTGTCTATGTCCGGGTTGCCTACGCCTTTCCCCGGAACGCGTTGGTGATGGGGTAGCGGCGGTCGCGGCCGAAGGCGCGGCTGGTGAGTTTCACACCCGGCGGGGCCTGGCGCCGCTTGTATTCGGACAGTTCCAGCAGCCGCCAGATGCGCTGGACGGTCTCGGGCTCGAAGCCGCGCGCTTCCAGTTCGTCCGCGCCCAGATCCTCCTCGATCAGGCCGTGCAGGATCGAGTCCAGCGTCTCGTACGGCGGCAGCGAGTCCTCGTCCTTCTGGTC
>JAEPNS010000489.1 GCA_017643325.1 Alphaproteobacteria bacterium
CGTCACGCCGCGCAACATCTCGTCGAGCACATCGCGCGCGATCGGGCTCAGGTCCTCCTCGTCGGTCCGCAGCATCTGCTGGACCCCGGCGATGAAGCGCGTCTTCACCGTGGTCGGGCGCGCCGGATCGGTGATCAGGTCCGTCTTCACCGTGGCGTCGCCCTCGAGAACACCGGCCGTCGCACTGCCGGCCCCGTCGTCGCCGATCACCCCGAAGAGACGGACGCCGGCCCCGAGCGCCGAAAGATTGCGCGCCACATTGCCAGCGCCGCCCACGGCCAGGGCCTCGCGCTTGATGTGCAGCACGGGGATCGGGGCCTCGGGCGAAATACGGTCGACGTCCCCGTAGACGAAGCGGTCGAGCATCACGTCGCCGACGCACAGCACGTGCGCGTCGGACAGGCGGTCGAGCCATTCGATAAGGCGGGGTGTCTGGTTCATCGCGTGCCTAGATAGCAGGTCGGGTGCCCACGGGTCATCCGCCGGGTTGGGCGCGCCGGAACAGGAAATCGGCCTGGATGGGACTGCCGTCGCGCGCGCGGCTCACATTGTACCGGCCTTCCTCCACGAACCCGTTCTCCTCCAGAAAGGCCGTGACGTCTCCCGCCAGCGCCTGGTTCGCGTAGAGCGGCTCGAAGGATGCCTCCACGTACACCCAGTCGAAAAAGCCCAGCAGCGCGTGCGAACCCCGCAGGACCTCCAGCTCGAACCCCTGCACGTCGATCTTGAGCATCGCCGGTGCGGCCAGGTCTTCGGCCGCGACGAACCCGCCGAGCGGGCCCGCCTCGACCTGCGCCGTGCCCACCTCCTCGGTGCCCGGGAAAAGCTCGGACTGCCGGTCGGTGATCGGCAGCAGCGACGAACTGTCCGCCGACGCGCTGACATGCATCGTCGCCGTGCCGGCGTCCGGAGAGATCGCGGCCTGATGGAGCATGGCCCGCGGATCGTCCGCGAAGACACGCCGGTAGATGTCCGCAGCCTCCGGCAGGGGCTCGAACGCGACAATGCGGGCGTCCGGGTGCAGAGCCCGGGTCAGAAGCGAGAACTGGCCGACGTTGGCGCCGACATCGACCACCGTCGCCAGCCGCAGGCGTCCGATCACGTCACGATGCTCGATGGCCGCGCCGACCCCGTGCCGCAGCCCCTTGCGGTAGACCGGGTTCGGCAGCAGGCGCAGCAGCTTTGCGAACTGGCGCGCGCGCCGCGACAGGATACCGCTCATCGCCCGCCCTCCTTCCGCGCGAGGATCCGGGCCGCAAGTTCGTCCTCGAACCGCGCGAGGACCGCGTCCCGGTCCCAGCCGGTCTCGGCCTCGCCGCGCGCGGCCGCGCCGAGGCGGGTCCGCAGTCCGGGGTCCCGGGCAAGGGTCAGGACCGCGTCACCGATGGCCGCGCCATCGCCGGGCGCGACCACAAGGCCGCAGCCGGACACCGTCTCGAAAATCTGTGTCCCCGCATCCGCACAGGCCACAACCGGCCGCCCGCTCGACAGCATGCCGCCGAGCTTGGACGGCATGACCAGGTCCGCCGCCTCGGCGCGCTGGGGCAGAAGGTGGATATCCGCCATCGCCAGCAGCGCCGGCAGCTTCTCCTCCGGCTGCAACGGCAGCAG